>MHXL01000122.1:0-2543 GCA_001824455.1 Desulfuromonadaceae bacterium GWB2_53_15 | reverse complement strand
AGTTTTTGCCAGAGACATAGATATGGCAATTAATAGCCCGACCTGGAATCTGGTAAAAGCTCCATATTGATAATCCCCTCTCCCTGAGGGAGAGGGTTAGGGTGAGGGGGACGGCTGATTTATTGCCACTGCTGCCCCTCATCCGGCCTTCGGCCACCTTCTCCCTCATGGAGAAGGGTAAGAGCAGAGGTAAGTGCTTAAAAAATATGCGGCTGTGTAACGGATGAGTTTCCGGCCCAAAGGAGAATATCATGTCAAACCTACTAGAGCTTGAGGTCAAAAAAATAGTCGAAACAACGCCGGAAGAGATTGAGAAGGTTAAAAACTGGATCAATACCGAAGAATACAAAGAGAAAAACTTTGCCCGTCAGGCGTTGGTGATCAATCCTGCCCATGCCTGTCAACCGCTGGGCGCCCAGTTGGCCGCACACGGTTTCGAAGGGACGCTTCCTTTCGTGCATGGGTCGCAGGGCTGTGCCTCCTACTACCGCTCGACCCTCAACCGTCACTTCCGTGAGCCGGCCCCGGCTGTATCCGACTCGATGACCGAGGACGGCGCAGTGTTCGGCGGCCAGAACAACCTGCATGAAGGTCTTGAAAACGCCAATGCCATTTACAAACCCAAGATGATTGCTGTTTTCACCTCCTGTATGCCCGAGGTCATCGGTGACGACTTGACCGCCTTCATCAAAAACGCCAAACAGAAAGCTTGTGTGCCCAAGGATCTGCCTGTTCCCTACGCCAACACCCCCAGCTTCAACGGCACCCATATCCATGGCTACGACTCCATGCTGGTCTCCATTCTGCAGACCCTGACCGAGGGGAAACAGATCGAGGGGCGCTGCACCGGCAAACTCAACCTGATCCCGGGCTGCGACTTCAATACCGGCGACTACCGCGAATACAAGCGTCTTCTGAAGGAATTCGGCATTCCTTATACGATCCTGGCCGATATTTCCGACACCTTTGATTCGCCCTGCGACGGCAGTTACCATGTCTACGCCGGCGGCACCAAACTGGAGGACGCAGCCGACTCGATCAACGGCAAAGCCACCATCGCCATAGGTCCCTATGCTACCCCCAAGACCTTCAGCTGGATCAAGGACAACTACTCCGGCAAGCATGTCTCCATGCCGATGCCGATCGGCATCGCAAAGACGGATGCCTTCCTGATGAAAGTAGCAGATCTGTTCGGCAAGGAAGTCCCGGCTTCAATCAAAAACGAGCGCGGCCGGGCGGTGGATGCCGTGACCGACTCGCACCAGTACATGCACGGCAAGAAGTTCGCCGTCTATGGTGATCCGGATTACCTGATGGGCTATGTTTCATTCCTGCTGGAGATGGGCGCCCGTCCGCACCACATCCTCTGCAGCCGCGGCACCAAAAAAGTCGAAAAGGAACTGCAGGCGCTGCTGGACGAGTCGATGTACGGCAAGGACTGCAAGATTTACATGAACAAGGACCTTTGGCACCTGCGTTCGCTGCTGGTGACCGATCCGGTCGATGCGGTGATCGGCGACAGCCACGGCAAGTTTGCCGCCCGCGATGCCAACGTACCGCTGTTCCGCTTCGGATTCCCGATTTTCGACCGGGTCAACAAAAATCGCTACCCGCTGATCGGCTATCAGGGTGTCGTCAACATGGTAACCGAGATCTGCAACAAGTTCCTCGACATCAAGGATGAGACCTGTGAAGACAGGGACTTTGAGCTGATGCGCTAACCGTAGCATGTAAAAATATGCAGGATTGGAAAGGGCACCTTTGACAAACGGGGTGTCCTTTTTTTATATGTCTGGAACTGGATTGTGGCTGAAATACGAAATGTGAACAATATGGGAGATAAAACAGGATGATCCGTCTCGGCGTTATGACCAGCAACCTGCCATGGTGCTAACCGGTTTCGGGACAGCACCATGGCAGGCTTGTTGCATTTCTAATGCTTGATAAAGTTGTTAGGCAAGCTCGAAATAGGCCTGGGGGTGCTTGCAGACCGGGCACATTTTGAGTGCTTCCTTCCCTTCGTGGATGTGGCCGCAGTTCATGCATTTCCAGCTAACCTGCTCACTCTTGGAGAAGATGGTTCCGGCTTCCAGCTCTTGCAGTAATTTTTGGTAACGCTCCTTGTGAGCCTGCTCAATCTTCCCGATAGCCTCCATCATGAAAGCGATCTCCGGAAAGCCCTCTTCCTTTGCCTCACGCGCCATACGTGGATACATGTCAACACTCTCTTCGAGTTCGCCGGCCGCGGCCGCCCTCAGGTTGTCGGCAGTTGTACCGATACCGGACAGGTGCTTGAAATGAAGCTTGGCATGCTCTTTCTCGTTGTCGGCCGTTTCCATAAAGATGGCAGCGATTTTTTCGTACCCTTCCTTCTTCGCCACCGAGGCGAAGTAGGTATACTTGTTGCGGGCCTGTGACTCCCCGGCAAACGCGTCTTTCAGGTTCTGCTCCGTCTTTGTTCCCTTGATGTCGGCCATGCGATTTTCCTCCTGTCGATGATTTCAATGGATTAATTTATAGCCGACAGCAGCATGTTTGTAAAG
>MHXL01000121.1:13948-14861 GCA_001824455.1 Desulfuromonadaceae bacterium GWB2_53_15 | reverse complement strand
AACGAGAAACTGGCCCAGTTCCTGGAGGAGAATCCCCAGGTTGCCAAACGCATCCTGGAAAAATCGATCGAAGCGGCCCGCGCCCGCGAAGCGGCCCGCAAGGCACGGGAAACGGTCCGGCGTAAAGGGGCTCTGGACCTGGGTGGACTCCCAGGGAAACTGGCGGACTGCCAGGAGAAGAATCCTGAACTGTGCGAATTGTATCTGGTCGAGGGCGATTCGGCCGGCGGTTCGGCCAAACAGGGGCGCGACCGCAAGTTCCAGGCCATTCTGCCGCTCAAGGGCAAGATCCTCAACGTGGAAAAGGCCCGTTTCGACAAGATGATCGCCTCGCAGGAGATCCGCACCCTGATTACGGCGCTGGGCACCGGCATCGGCAAGGACGACTTCGACATCGCCAAGCTGCGCTACGGTCGCATCATCGTCATGACCGACGCCGACGTGGACGGCTCCCACATCCTGACCCTGCTGCTGACGTTTTTCTACCGCAACATGCGTGAGCTGGTGGAGCGCGGTCATCTCTACATCGCCCAGCCGCCACTTTACAAGGTCAAGCGCGGCAAGAAGGAGATGTACCTGAGAAATGAGGCCGCCATGCAGAACTTCCTGCTGGAAGAAGGGGCGGAGGACATGACCCTGCGCCTGGAAAAGGGCGACCGGATCTATGTCGGCAAGCAGATCATCCCGTTGATCCGTCAGTTCATTGATAATCGGGCCATTTTCGATAAGGTAGTCAAGAAGGGCATCACCCCCGAACTGCTCTCCGTGATCGTCCGCAGCAACATGCCGGCCGGATTGGAGGAGCTCTCCCATCTTGAGCCGTATCTTGAGTCCATGAAGGCGCTGACAGCGGGAGGCGAGTACCAGCTGGAAGAAGACCGGATCATCTTTTATACAGGAAACATCCGCGCCA
>MHXL01000121.1:3500-13857 GCA_001824455.1 Desulfuromonadaceae bacterium GWB2_53_15 | reverse complement strand
TGGCCGGGCAACCGTAGAGCAGGAAAGTGGTAAGATCCTGTTGGAAACCGGCAACCACGAAGAGTTGCTGGCTTTCTTCCTGGAGAACGCCAAGAAAGGTCTCGGCATCCAGCGTTACAAGGGTCTGGGCGAGATGAACCCGGAACAACTCTGGGAGACCACCATGAACCCGGAAAATCGTGTTCTGTTGCAGGTCAAGATCGAGGATGCCATCGGATCGGACGAGATCTTCACCATCCTGATGGGCGACCAGGTCGAGCCGCGCCGCGAGTTCATCGAAACCAACGCGCTTAACGTGGTCAACCTGGACATTTAATCTATTACTTTTAGAGGCACAAAGAGGTAGCAATGATCAACACTCCGTTAGCCAAGATAGCTGTAAATATCGAAGACGAGATGAAACGCTCCTACATGGATTACGCCATGTCGGTCATCATCGGCCGTGCCCTGCCGGATGTGCGCGACGGGCTCAAGCCGGTACACCGGCGTTGTCTGTACGCCATGTACGACATGAGTAACGATTACAATAAACCCTACAAGAAGTCAGCCCGCGTAGTCGGTGATGTTATCGGTAAGTACCACCCCCACGGTGACACGGCCGCCTACGACACTATCGTCCGTATGGCACAGGACTTTTCACTGCGCTACATGCTGGTGGATGGTCAGGGTAACTTCGGTTCGGTGGACGGTGACCGTCCGGCCGCCATGCGTTACACCGAGATCCGCCTGCGGCAGCTCTCCCATGAATTGCTGGCCGATCTGGACAAAGAGACCGTTATCATGGTCCCCAACTACAACGAGGAGATGCAGGAACCGACGGTGCTGCCGTCCAAGTTTCCCAATCTGCTGGTCAACGGCTCGACCGGTATCGCTGTCGGCATGGCCACCAACATCCCGCCTCACAATCTGGTCGAAGTGATCAACGGTATCATCGCCGTGATCCATAACCCGGAAACCACCTTTGAGGAGTTGCTGGAGCTGGTGCCCGGCCCGGACTTCCCTACCGGCGCTACCATCTACGGTCGCCAGGGGATCTACGACGCCTACTCCACGGGACGCGGCATCATCCAGATCCGCGCCAAGGCCCATGTGGAGGCGGCCAAGAAATCCGAGCGCCAGGCGATTGTAGTGACCGAACTTCCCTACCAGGTCAACAAGGCCCGCCTGATCGAAAAGATTGCCGAGCTGGTCAAGGAGAAGAAGGTTGAAGGCATCACCGAGATCCGCGACGAGTCCGACCGCGAGGGGATGCGGATCGTGATCGAGGTCAAGCGCGACGAGAATGCCGAGGTACTGCTCAACCAGCTCTATAAGCAGACCCAGTTGCAGACCTCCTTCGGCATCATCATGCTGGCCATCGTCCACAACCGGCCAAAGGTAATGACCCTGCGCCAGATGATGGATTGTTTCGTCGAGCATCGTTGCGAGGTGGTTACCCGCCGCACCAACTTCGAACTGAAGAAGGCCTTGGCCCGGGCGCACATATTGGAAGGTCTCAAGATCGCCTTGGACTGGCTGGATGCCGTGATCGAGATGATCCGCGAGTCCAAGACCCCGCCCGAGGCCAAACAGGGGCTGATGGAAGGCAAGTTCGCCGATCCGGAGTTTCTAACAAGGCTCAATCTTCCTCGACCGGCCGGCTTTGAAAATGCGGTGCAGCTATCCGAGATCCAGGCCCAAGCCATCCTGGAGATGCGCTTGCAGCGACTGACCGGATTGGAGCGGGACAAGATCGTCTCCGAGTACGAAGAAATCATGAAACTGATCGCCCGCTTGCGGGAAATCCTGGCTTCAGATACCGAGATCCTCAAGATCATCGTAGGGGAGTTGACCGAGATCCGCGACAAGTTCGGCGACAAGCGCCGCTCGGAGATCGCCGACAAGACCGCCGACATCTCCCTGGAGGATACCATCGAGGACGAGGAGATGGTCGTGACCATCTCCCACACCGGTTACATCAAGCGCAGCGCCGTCGACCTGTACCGCTCCCAACGACGGGGCGGCAAAGGCAAAACCGGCATGAAGACCAAAGAGGAGGATTTCGTCGAGCAGCTCTTTATCGCCTCGACCAAGGACTACCTGCTCTGCTTTACCGATGCCGGACGCATGTACTGGCTCAAGGTCTACGAGATCCCCGAGGGGAGCCGCACCACCAAGGGAAAGGCGGTGGTCAACCTGGTCAACGTCGCCATGGACGAAAAGATCACCACCATCCTGCCGGTCAAGGAGTTCAGCGAGGATACCTTCCTGTTCATGGCCACCAGAAACGGTGTGGTCAAGAAGACTCCGCTGATCGAGTACTCCAACGTCCGTCAGGGCGGCATCATCGCCGTCAAGCTGGATGAAGGGGACAAGCTGATCGGCGTGGCCCTGACCGACGGCAAGAAGGACATCTTCCTGGCTTCTCGTGAGGGCAAGGCGATCCGTTTCAACGAAGAGGATGCCCGCTCCATGGGACGCGTCACCCGCGGTGTGCGCGGCATGAATCTGAATAAAGACGACCACGTGATCGGCATGGAGATCGTGGACAACGAGGCGGTCGGCTCGACCATCTTCACGGTCTGCGAAAACGGCTACGGCAAACGCACCGATCTGGACGAGTATCGCGACCAGACCAGGGGCGGCAAGGGGATTATCACCATAAAGACCACCGACCGCAACGGTCCTGTGGTCAATGTCATGCAGGTCGCCGACGACCACGACCTGATGGTGATCACCGACAACGGCAAGATCCTGCGCGTGCCGGTCTCCGGCTTCTCCGTTATCGGCCGCAACACACAGGGTGTGCGCCTGATCACCACCGAGGAAAAGGAAAAGGTGGTGGCCGTGGCCAGGCTGGCCGAGAAGGAAGAAGAGGACGAAGATATAGACGATGCATCCGAAGTAGAGGAGTAAGTCAGACGTGCCTCGTGCTGCGTGCAACGTGCAATAATCTTTGCACGCGGCACGAGGCACGCAGCACGCAGCACGTGCTATGAGACCATTCAAAATAGATAAATCCCTGTGGGAGCGGCGGCGCATTATCCGGCTGCTGGATTTTCTCAAACGGGATGATCTGACCAGCGACCAGATGGAGCGCATCGGCAAGCGCTTGCAGAAGTCGGGCAGGCGCGCGCTGCAACCGCTGGTGCGTAAGCTGTGGCAGGAAAAGAACGGCACCGCCATCTATCGCTATACCTGCATGCTCGATTTCTTTGATGATTCAAACTGGCTCGACCAACTGATCCAGATCACCCTCAGGCGCAAGGATCTGGAGGAAGATGGCCGGCTGGCCCTGCTGGATGCCCTGCAGGACAGCGGTATCGACGTTACCGCTCCCCCCTTTGCCATGATGACCGGTTATGGCGCCAGCACGATCGACGGCTTCATCCTGGACTGTCTGAACGACGGCGAGCGCGGGCTGGTACGCTTCATGGACCTGTTTCTGGATGCCGCTGATGACGTCCGTGAACACATGATCCGGCGTCTCTCCGAAAACCACAGCTCGGACGCGGTAGCGCTTCTGGATATATTGATCTCATTTGAGCAACCCGAGGTGGTGCGAGAGGCAATTATCGCCCTGGGCAAGATCAAGAACGGCTTTGCCCTCAGCGTCCTGTCAAAGGCAGAGCAGCGCCACGAGGGAGATAGCGCCGAGTTGATCCGGCGCAGCATCCGGCGCTTGTCCTTTTTGGGCATTACGGAGCCTCAGGAATTGCCCTTGTCCTTCAGCGTGCCGTTGCCGTTTCATTCCGTGCTGGTCGGACCGATTGATATCTATGGTTCCCGTTCCCTGTGGTTTTCGTGGCAAATGCAGGATGCAACCTATGCGTCCATGTTGCTGCTGACAGGTGAATCGGAAGGACTGATCAACGCCCTCAGTTATCGGATGAAGGATGACAGGGAATATGACGGGGTTTTGCGGGAGATGTCAGCCGGCGAATTGCTGGAGCCGGTTGATCCCGGATATGCCCTGGCCTTGTTGCGCGATGCGCTCTTCCACAGCCGGGAGCAGGGCTACTACCTGCCGCCGGATTTCTATGTGGACATGCGCCTGTTCAGTCCCGAAGCACTGCGGCCCGAGGGTTATGTTCCCCGCTTCAGTCTGGATCATCTGGAGGGGATCGTGGAGCAGATCCCAGGTTTTGTTGCCAGCAGCAATGACCTGCTGGACAGCCCCAGCCTGGAAGGATGGATTTTGTCGGAGCCGGCGATCTATGATGCCGCCGAACACCTGGATGCCCTGGAAAAAAAGACTGGAGAGCATGGCCTCAGCGAGGTTCAGCTGGAGGCGGAGCTGGCTACGTTCTGCGCTGAACTGGTCACTCCGCGCCGGGCAGATATCATCAAGCGCCTGCTGTTGACGGCTGATTACATGCAACAGACCGCTTGCGATCACAAACTGGTTCAGCATGTCCTGGCCACGGCGCTGAGCCTGGTAGGAGGGTTCCTGCCCGAGGCGCGCCATCCGTTCATCCGGCGCCTGGTTCTCGATAGTATAGAGACTGCCCGGCAGGCCTTGGTCGAGGGTTACGACCTGCGGCTGGAGGAAGGCTATCATGACGACGAGTAGCATAGAGCGGGTTGCGGTTATCGGCGGCGGCAGCTGGGGCACAGCCCTGGCCGATCTGCTGGCCAGAAACGGTCATGACACGACCCTGTGGGTCTACGAGCAGGATCTGGCAAGAGAGATGACCGCCACCAGAATCAATTCAATCTATCTGCCCGGTTTCACGCTCCACCCCGCTTTGGCCTGCACCAGCAGCCTACCCGAGGCGTTGCTGGACCGCAGCATGATCATGCTGGTAACACCGGTACAGGTCATGCGGAGTGTCCTTGCCCAGGCTGCCGACCTCATCGGGAAGGAAACCGTGCTGGTTAACGCCTCCAAAGGGATCGAGCTGGACACGCTGAAAACAGTCTCCCAGATCTGCGCCGATCTGCTGGGAGCAGAAGCGCTTTCGCACTATGTCGCCCTGTCCGGCCCCACTTTTGCCCGCGAAGTGGCTGCCGGGTTGCCTTCACTGATAGTGGCCGCCTCTCGGAACGAAGCCTGCGCACAACGGGTGCAGGCGGCATTCAGCAACAACTCCTTCCGGGTCTATACCAATAGCGATGTCGTTGGCGTGGAACTGGGCGGCGCGGTCAAGAATGTCATTGCTGTCGCTGCCGGGATCTGCGACGGCCTTGGCTTTGGTCATAATGCCCGGGCAGCCCTGATCACCCGCGGTCTGGCCGAGATGAACCGGTTGGGGCTGGCCATGGGGGCCCAGCATGCAACCTTTGCCGGGCTGGCAGGCATGGGCGACCTGGTGCTGACCTGCACCGGCGACCTTTCCCGCAACCGCACGGTTGGTTTCAAGCTGGGGCAGGGGCAGCGTCTGGCCGATATCCTGGCTGAGATGCGCATGGTGGCCGAGGGGGTCAAGTCGGCTGAATCGGTGTATCTGCTGGCCCGTAGCCTGGGGGTGGAGATGCCGATTGTGGAGAAGGCCTACCAGATCCTGCACGAAGACAAACCTGCCCGGCAGGCGGTGATGGAGCTGATGGCGCGGGATCTGAAGGCGGAAGGGTAGAATTTGCCGCATAGTCTTAATAATGGGGCAATTTAGTTCTCCAAGCGTTGTTTTTCACCTGTCGTTTCATTCAACACGGTTCTACCGATATTCTGAATGCCACTCTCATGATGTCTCCTGCCGATCAAACTACTCTGCGACGTTAAAATTCTACTTCAAAAAGTGGATAAACTATGACGAAAAAAACATTGCCGGTGCGGGGAAATATATCCTTTGAAGACCAGAAGAAACTGAACGAGCATGGGGCTGAATACTGGAGTGCTCGTGAACTCCAGCCTTTGCTCGGGTACAGCCAGTGGCGGCGTTTTGAAGAAGCCATTAATAGAGCCATGACTTCTTGCGGTCAATCTGGGAATAACCCTGAATATCATTTTGCCGGCGCCGGCAAAATGATCGAGACAGGCAAGGGTGCGATTCGAGAGGTTTCGGATTTTCAACTTTCCCGCTTCGCCTGTTATCTCATTGCCCAAAACGGTGACCCGCGCAAACCCGAGATCGCAAAGGCTCAAAAGTATTTCGCAATCCAGGCTCGACGCCAGGAAATGTCCGATGCTTTGGCTGCAGATCTGGAGCGTCTGGAAATTCGCAAACAGACCAGCGAAGAGTTTAAAGCTCTTTCCGGCGCGGCCCGTGATGCGGGGGTGCAGGACAGGATGTTCGGTATTTTTCATGACGCGGGTTACAAGGGGCTTTATGGCGGACTTGGCAATGAAGGGATCAAGCAGCGCAAGGGTATCCCAAAGAAGGAAAACCTGATGGACCGGATGGATACCACCGAGCTCGCCGCTAACCAGTTTCGCATGACCCAGACACGGGACAAACTGGCGCGTGCACATGTGAAGGATCAGCAGCAAGCCATCCATACCCACGAAGCAGTGGGAAAGGAAGTGCGTGAAGCGATCAGGCGAATCGGTGGCGTCATGCCGGAGCCATGAATGACAATTTAAAAGATAACATCATCCTCTACCAGAACCCTGATGGCGCTGCTTCACTTGAAGTCCACCTTGACCATGAAACCGTCTGGCTTACCCAAAAGCAGATGGCAGATCTTTTCAACAAAGATGTCCGGACAGTGAACGAGCATCTGAGGAACATCTTTCGGGAAGGCGAATTGTTTGAATCTTCAGTTATCCGGAAATTCCGGATAACTGCCGCTGATGGGAAAACCTATGACACCACCCACTACAATTTAGATGTCATCATTTCCGTTGGCTATCGAGTTAAATCGCAACAAGGTACCCGCTTCCGCCAATGGGCTACCAAGGTTCTGAAAGATCACATCGTCAAAGGTTACACACTCAACGAACAGCGCTTCCGGGAACAGGCCGAAAAGCTAACCGACATGCGCCGGACCGTGGAACTGCTGGCGCGGACCCTTGCCAACCAGGAACTGGTCAGCGAAACCGGGAAAGACGTGCTGCGGGTCATCACCGACTACGCCTACGCCCTGAACCTTCTGGACCGTTACGACCACGGAACCCTGGCCATAGAGGAAACCACCCGGAAAACTCTGCATGTCATTGACTATGACGAAGCAATCGGCATTGTCGCCTCCATGAAGGGTGAATTCGACGGCCTGTTCGGCATCGAGAAAGATCAGGGGTTCAAGAGCGC
Source organism: Desulfuromonadaceae bacterium GWB2_53_15 (assembly GCA_001824455.1). GTDB lineage: Bacteria > Desulfobacterota > Desulfuromonadia > Geobacterales > Pseudopelobacteraceae > JACPFJ01. The sequence continues at coordinate 6,688 of MHXL01000121.1, read as the reverse complement.
TCTGGGGGCCATATATCAGACCTTCGGCGGCGAGGAGTTGTACCCCAGCGTAGAGGAAAAGGGTGCCAACCTGCTCTACTTCGTCGTCAAAAACCACGCCTTCAGCGACGGTAACAAACGAATCGCCGCCGCCCTGTTCATCTACTTCCTCGGCATGAACGCAATCCTCTACCGTCCTGACGGAAGTAAACGCCTGGCCGACAACGCTCTGGTCGCTCTAACGCTTCTCATCGCGGAGAGTCGGCCTGATGAGAAAGACACGATTGTTAAGGTAATAGTGAATCTGATTAACCGGAATAATGATTGAGGAGGAGATAAGTCATGCGCATAGGACACGGCTACGATGTCCACCGGCTGGTGGAGGGAAGAAAGCTGATCATGGGAGGGGTGGACATCCCCTGGGAAAAGGGTCTTCTGGGGCACTCGGATGCCGACGTGCTGCTGCATGCGATTGCCGACGCCATTCTTGGCGCAATTGGCGAAGGGGATATCGGCAGGCACTTTCCCGATACCGATCCGGCTTTCAAGGGGGCCGACAGCCTGAAGCTTTTGGAGCATGTGGGCAAGCTGGCTGCTGATCACGGCTACTGCCTTGGCAACCTGGATGCCACCATCATTGCCCAGCGCCCCAAGATGGCGCCCCATATTGCGACCATGCGGGAGAACATCGCCAAGGTGTTGAACACCACGGTCGGGCAGGTCAACGTCAAGGCCACCACCGAGGAGGGGCTGGGGTTTACCGGAACCGGTGAGGGGATTTCTGCCCACGCGGTGGTAGTTATGACCCCGAAGGGGTAAGGAGTTTCAGGCAGGACAGAGCCCTTATTAGGTTGACAATTTATCGAAAAAGAGTATTTCTCATTAATTTATTACGTTTACTCTGATCTCGTCACGGGGCGTGCTATAGTAAAAACGTGGAGTCCGGCAATGGCAAACAAAGGAAAAAGTCTTAGTAGAAGCATCGGCTTGTTGTTGGCATCAAGTCTGGTCCTGACTTTGTTCCAAGTCGTTTCCTGCCTTGGAGCGCAACAGCCGCTTCCACTGGAAACAATGCCTGGCGAGAGGTTGGATGCCGCCCTGGCTGGCACCACCAAGGATGACCTGCTCCTTTTCTGGGAAGAGAAAGACCTTTACGTAGAGACCGCCACCCGTGCCGAGAAGCCGCTGACCCAGGTAGCTGAGAACATGACGGTCATCACCGCCAGGGACATCCATGACATGAACGCCCGCAGCGTGTCCGAGGTGCTGAACCGGGTACCGGGCTTGTTCATCGATTTCAACGGCATGGATTTCAGCGGTACGTCACTGCCACATATCCAGGGGTCGGAGAGCCGGCATGTCAGGGTGCTTCTGGACGGTGTTACCTGGAACTCCCTCGGAAGCGGGGAGGTGGATACCTTTACCATCCCGGTCCAGAGCATCGAGCGGATCGAGATCGTCAAGGGGCCGGCCTCATCGGCCTGGGGCTCGGCTCTGGGAGGGGTAATCAACATCATCACCAAGGGTACCGGCGACACGACCATACCCAAGGGCATGGTCAGCGCCTCTTACGGCGAGGCCAATTCCCAGAATTATCGCGCCGAACTGTACGGCAAGGGGGGGGCGGCAGGTTACTATCTGTATGCCGGCCGGCAGGATTCGGACGGCCTGAGAAAGAGCCGCGCCTTTTGGCAGAATAACCTTTATGCCAAGGCGAGCGTTGCCCCCACCCGGGATCTGGACCTGGTTTTCAGTACCGGCTACAGCAACCCTCACATTAATAGCGGGGCTACCCCGGAATTTAATTTAAGATCCGGGTCTAACTTAACTACCTTCTTTGCCACCGGCGCACTGGATTACCGTATCTCGACTGAGCTGAGCCTGAAGGGATCGGCCCATTTATTCCGCCAAAAAGTCGATCAGCGGTTCAACTTTATCACCCCCAACGAGCTTTTGAGAAAGGTCGTATTTGATGAAAAGAGTGGGGGGGGCAACCTCAGGCTGGTCTATGCGGCCGGCATGCACACAGCGGTTTTGGGGATGGACGCGAGCCATGGGATCCTGGACCAGACCCTCCTCGCCGGGCCGTTCTATCAATCAGCCGGCCAGCCGGCCAGCTCTTCGGTCAGCCCGGGCATCGACAAATGGGCGCTGTTCGCCAATGACACCATCGAGCTGGGCAAGCTGGCCATCACTACCGGCTTCCGGCTGGACCACGACAACATAACCGGCTACTTCGCCAGCCCGAGCATCGGCGCCGCCTATGAACTGGGTGAATATACCGTGGCCCGGGCCACGGTGGCCCGCGGTTTTAACTCGCCCGGCATCGGCATCACTTCGGGAGGCGGGATTTTCCTTCTTGCGAATCCAGCCCTGAAGACGGAATACGGCTGGTCATATCAAGCAGGGCTGGAGTCCGGGATCGCAGATGCCGTGCAGGTCAAGGGCTCCCTCTTCCGGCATGACACTACCAACGAGATCTTTTTGGACGCAACCAATCGGTTTGCGAAGATCTACCGTAACGGGGGGGATATCACCCGCCAGGGGTACGAACTGGAGGCGGAAAGCGTACCCCTGTATCACCTCACCCTTAAGCTAGGTCATGCCTATGTCCATAAAAGCGCCGACTCAGCCAGTGAAGGGATCGACAACTACTCGTACATGGTGGCGATAAAATACGACGATCGAACATCCTTCATGGCTCAGCTGATGGGAAATTATGTCTGGTGGAACCTGCCGGCTGTACAGGGTGCAAAGTACGATACCTTCATCTGGGACCTGGCCCTGAACAAGAAGATATTCACCACCGACAATACCGAAACGGAGATCTTTGCGAACGTTCACAACATATTCGGCGGCGCTTACTATACGCTGAACGTGCAGCCCAATCCCGGCAGGTGGGTAGAGGGGGGCCTCAGGTTCAGATTCTGAGACTTTTATGATGGATATGATTATTATTACATTGCGTCTGTTTATTTTTCTCCTTGCGCCTTGCATTTTGCTGTCCCAGGCCGAAGCGGCCGAGGTCGTTATTATCGCTGACACCCAGCTCAAGCCGGTGGCAGAGATCATTTCCGGGATAAGGAAAACTTTGAACACCTCCGTTAAGACCTTTGCCCATGCCGAAGTCAGAGGCAAACTGAAGGCGGTTGTGGATAAGGAGGGGGCTAAGGTCGTAATTGCCCTGGGCAGGGAGGCGCTTGACGATG
>MHXL01000121.1:0-3438 GCA_001824455.1 Desulfuromonadaceae bacterium GWB2_53_15 | reverse complement strand
AGCAGACCTAATACAACAGGTTTTTATATGGCCACTCCTGTCATGGAATATGTTGATCTGATCAAAGAAAATCTGCGATCTCTCAAGAGGATAGTGGTAGTTGGTAGTCGCGAACAACTGAATATCCTTGCCAGGGAAGAGAACCCACAGTTGGTTTCCTACAGCGTCAGAAATACGTTTGAGTTTGTCAACACATTGAAGCAGCTTAACAACGCGGATGCCATACTGCTGTTACCGGATACCTCTTTGTTGACAGCCGCTGCCATGGAAGAGATCTATCTGCTTTCTTTTCGTAAGGGCATCCCACTGTTTGGCATTTCAGAAAGGCATGTAAAACAAGGAGCATTGCTGGCCCTGGTGGTAGATCTGGTAAGCGTTGGCAAGCGGATAGGAGCATATGCATCAAAGGCGATCAAGGGGATAAATGTCGGACAGATCCCTCCCTCGCCTCCCAACAGGTTTGATTTGTATGTGAATACGAATACCGCCATAAAGATGGGCATTCATATTCCGGATGAATTGATAAGAAGCGCGAAAAGGTCATATCCGTGAAAATGACCTTTAAGATGAAATCGCTTTTTATCATGATACCGATCCTTGTCGTCGTATCGCTGATATTTACTTTCGATTCTATCAAGACAGAGAAGGAGATCATCAGAAGCGAGATTATCAAAAGGGCGGAAACGGTAACAACATTAGCGACAAAGACCGGTGAATTGCCGATTCTTTCGGGAAATCCGGAACTGCTGAAAAGCACGGTTTCATTTCTGAGGGCCAATTCCGAAGTTTCCTCGGTTGACTTCTATAACAGCAAAATGGAGCTGCTCGTCCATGATGGCCTGCCAATTTCGAAGAGCTTACCTGCCTTAAATCCGGATTCACCCATATCCATGGCCGAAGTAGAAGACTCCTTTGTTTTTTATGCCCCGGTCTTTACCGTAAAGACCAAAGAGAATTTCGACTTTTTCCTGGAAACCGACAGTGTCAAGGTCAGGGAAAATATTGGATGGATCCGGCTTGGTTTCTCAAAATCCTCCATGCGGGAAAACGAGAGGAAAATTGTTTCGCGAGGTCTGCTGCTGGCTGTAATCTTTGCCATGGGAAGCAGCGCTCTGGTGTACTTCCTGATCAGCCTGGCCACCCGGCCGCTGGGTAATATCGTGAAGGTAGCGAACGATATAGCTCATGGCGACTTCAGCCAGGAAATAGAGAGCGAACATCAGGATGAAATCGGGACCTTGGCCAAGGCCTTTTGTGCCATGAAATCTTCGATCCGGCAGGTATTGCACGAAACCAACGGCATTATCCTGGCGGTCCAAAACGGCGATCTGAAGACCCGCGGAAATGCGGAGGACTTCGAGGGGGACTGGAAGGAACTGGTCATCGGAGTAAACAACCTGACGGATGCGTTTGCCAAGGCCAATGAAGAGCTGCATGAAGCGAAGCTGAACCTGGAAAGGCGGGTCGAGGAGCGGACTGTAGAGCTTGTACTGGCAAATAGTGACTTGCAGGAGGAGATCACCGAGCGCAAACGCGTCAAGGAAATGCAAGCTAAACTGGAGCAGGAGCTCCGTCAGGCGCAGAAGATGGAGGCTATCGGAACGCTTGCCGCGGGCATCGCCCACGACTTCAACAACCTCCTGACCGGCATCCTCGGCTTCACTCAATTGGCCATGCGCAAGGCCCCGGCTGGCGACCCGATGCAATGCGACCTGGAACGGATATACGAGTCCGGCATGCGGGCAGCCGACCTGGTGAAGCAGATCCTTACCTTCAGCCGCCAGAGCGAACAGAAGTTGCGAGCGGTGCAGATTGTTCCGATTGTCATGGAGGTTCTCAAGCTGCTACGCTCATCGTTGCCCACTACCATCTCGATATGCCAGGATATTTCGATCCCTGCTGATGGGGGGGTGATCCTGGCAGATCCGACCCAAATCCATCAGGTGCTGCTGAACCTCGCCACCAATGCCAGCCATGCCATGCAAACCCATGGCGGTGTGCTGAGCATAGCCGTTTCAGAACTAGAAGCCGATGCGCTGTTTGTCTCCACGCATCCCGGTCTGAAGGCGGGGTCTTACGTAAGGCTTACGGTGGATGATGACGGCCACGGCATGAATGCGGCAGTCATGGAGCGTATATTCGATCCGTACTTTACCACAAAGGCGGTGGGTGACGGCACCGGTATGGGGCTTGCGGTGGTACAAGGCATCATAAAGAGCCTTGGCGGGACAATTATGGTCTATAGCGAATTGGGACGGGGCACCTCGTTTCAGATTTTCCTGCCCCGCTTCTCCGGAGCGATCATACATGAACTCCAGATCACGGAACCGCTGCCTGGCGGAAACGAACGGATCCTTTTGGTCGACGACGAACAGCCTTTGACGGAATTGGGGCGCGAGATGCTGGAGTCGCTTGGTTACCGGGTCAGCATAACAACGAGCAGCGCCGATGCCCTGGATATCTTCCGTGCCCGCCCCTGGGAAATAGACTTGGTCATAACCGACATGACCATGCCGGGTCTTACCGGAAAAGAGCTTGCCCGGGAAGTCATCGCCATTCGACCGGATATTCCCATTATTCTCTGCTCCGGACTAAGTACCAAAAGCAGTGCAACAGACGCCAGGGAAGCCGGAATTCGCGAATTTATCATGAAACCTTACGTATTAAGCTCTTTGGCCGCTGCCATTCGCAGGGTTTTAGCGGGAAACGGCGCATATTAAACTGCTACAGTCCTTTTTTTGCCAACTCCTCCACCAGTTTCTTCTGCTCCCCATTCAGATTCTCAGGTATGTGCACGCTGATCTTCACATACAGGTCGCCTTTGTAGTTTGAGCCAAGCGGCTTCAAGCCGCACCCCTTCAGACGGATCTTTGTCCCTGGCTGGATGCCGGCGGCCACCTTGATACGCTTGTCCCCTTCCAGTGTCGGTACGTCCAGTGATGTTCCCAGGCAGGCTGCGCTGAACGGAATCACGCGCTCCACGAGCAGGTCGCCGCCGTCGCGGGTGAAGACCGGGTCGGGCAGGACGCGGATGATCAGGTACAGGTCGCCCTGTGCACCGCCACCCTCTCCCTGTCCGCCCTTGCCGGCGATGCGGATCTTGCTGCCGTTATCCACGCCGGCCGGGATCTTGACCTTGAGTTCTTCGCGTTTGCCGTTGCGGCGAAAGGCCACCAGCTTTTCAGCGCCTTGGGCGGCGTCGCGGAAACTGATATCGGTTTCCATCTCCAGATCGGTGCCTTTTTGCGGTCCGCCCCGGAAGCCGCCCCGCCCGCCCCGGCCGAAGCCGCCGCCGAAGAGGCGCGAGAAGATATCATCCCCCCCGCCCATGCCCATGTCTTTGAACGTCCCGCCAAAATCAAAATTGCGGAAGATGTCCTCCTGACTGTACTGCTGATGGAAGCCGCTTGAGCCGTAGGTGTCGTATTTTTCCTTCTT
>MHXL01000120.1:5966-6781 GCA_001824455.1 Desulfuromonadaceae bacterium GWB2_53_15 | reverse complement strand
GCTGGTTCTGTAACAGGAAACATAGCGCTTACCTTTCCCCAGCGAGGACATGTTGGCATCAGGCACATTTCAGTCAGTTCCAATTTTCCGGTCAATTTTTTTACCCGCTACTGGAGATTCCCGCTTGAAGAGACTTTTGTAGTTTTTCCGCATCTTACCCGCTGCCCGGCATTCGGCGATGGTTTGGAGGCCAGGCAAGTTGGAATCAGTCCCCGATATGCCCGGGGATTGGACGGAGAATTGGAACGGATCTCGGCCTACACGGGCAGTGAACCATTCAAGATGATCCACTGGAAGCTTTCTGCCCGAGGTGACGGCCTGCTCGTCAAGGAATTCGGCCGCCAGGCTGCTTCGCCGCTTATTATTGACCTCGATAAGCTGTCCGGCCAAAATCTTGAGGAGCGGATCTCCATGGCGGCCTGGCTGGTCAGACGCTGGGTTCAGGAACGACCGGTAGGGCTTGTGCTCGGCAACCACACCATCCCTTCAACAGCAGGACGGCGCCATGGTTTAAGGCTGCTGACCGAACTGGCACTGTATGGTCTCGATTAGCTCACTGATAGCGATATTGACTTATGCAATTGCGTTGTGCGGAATTATTCCGCTCTTCCCCTGGTTGCCTCTGATCCCGCGCCTGGCAATTGCGGCTGGCATGGTTGCCGGCATCTGGCAGGACTACCGGGGAAGATGGCCTGTCAAAAACTGGCTGCTCAACGCTGCCATTATACCGGTCTTTCTGTTCTATGCTGTTCAGTACAGCCGTGCAAACCCGGTCCAGCCGGTGGTGAGTGTGTTGTCCATTATGCTCGCGGTCA
>MHXL01000120.1:3263-5939 GCA_001824455.1 Desulfuromonadaceae bacterium GWB2_53_15 | reverse complement strand
ATTACCTTCAGATCCACGCGCTGTCTCTGTTTTGTCTGGCCGCCTCGTCCCTGTTCGATCTCAGCCCCACTTTCGTACTCTTTTTAACCATAATGTTATTGATGGCGGCGATAGCATTGGTGCTGCTTACTTATTATGACCATGACAAGCGCCTGGTGCTGTCGCGCGCCGACATGCGCACGGTTTTGGTCGTGGCCGCGCTGATGCCGCTGGCCTCATTACCGCTATTGACGTTTTTCTTCCCGATCTTGCCACGCACCCAAATCCCTCTCTGGAATTTCCTGCCTTCACCTGCTGCCCAAAGCACGGGTATGGCCGATAAGGTCGAGCCTGGCCGCAGTCCCGTTGTTGGCGAGTCGCGTGTATTGGCTTTTCGGGCCGAGATGCTCCGTCTGCCGCAATCTCAGTTATACTGGCGTGGCACAGTCTTCAATCGGCTTGAGGGTAGTCGCTGGGTGCGCGCCACGGGGGTACCGTTAGAGCGAATCAGCTATAGCGGTCCACATATAACTCAGACCATCTACCCCGAACCGGGCCAATCCCAGGTCTTGCTTGCCCTGGATGCACCGGTTGTCATTACACTCCCACGGATTAATCGCCAGCCCGACGGTGTTTATGAGTTGAGGAGGCTTGGCGCAAAAAGGCTGAACTACCAAGCCGAATCAGTTATCGCCGGTTTGTTGCCGGTAGAAGCCAGACCTGGTCGAGATTTTTACCTCCAGCTGCCTGCCGGCATCCCGGCCCGCATCCAGAGTCTGGCTAACGACATCCGCCGCCGCGGAAGCAGTGATGCCCGCAGGGTGGAACTCCTCGAACTGTATTTCCGCAACAATGGCTACCGCTATTCCATGAGGGACTTGCCTGTGGGCGATAACGCCTTGGAACAGTTCTTTTTTGAAAAAAAACAGGGGAATTGTGAATTTTTTGCTTCGGCCCATGCCCTGGTACTGAGGGCGGCCGGCGTGCCCGCACGGTTGGTCGCCGGCTATCTGGGCGGTGAGTACAACGATCTGGGTGGGTATTACCTGATAACGGAAGATATGGCCCACGTTTGGGTGGAGGCATTCATTACAGGCAAGGGATGGGTGCGGATAGATCCCAGCAGCTTTGCTCAGAATGCCGGTGCGATCTGGGGTGGCGGGCAAAAACACGGTCTGCTGAGAAAGCTGCGCATGACACTGGATTCGTTTGACCACTTCTGGAACCGCACAATCATTGCCTATGACTTTGAACGTCAACTGGGCGCTGTCCATGGCGCTGCCAACAGCCTGCGCGGATTGGAGCCGTGGAAGATACTCAAGGTTGCCTGGTCGGCTGTAATACTTCTAATGGGTATGTGCGGCATAATTTTCTTGTATAAAAGCAGAAAATGGTTATTGCCATCCAGGCAGGAACGACTGCTACGCAGGTTTTACCGCCGTGTCGAACGTGACTGCAATGTCAGGATGGAATCCGGACAGCTGGGGCTGTTCGAGTTGGCAGCGGCTTGTGGTAATCAGAGGGTGACTGATTTTGTGCAGATCTATGCCGGAGCGGTGTACCGGGATAGAAAGCTGACAACAAAAGAATATCATCGGCTCAAGCAAATGCTGCAAAAAGGTTTTAGTAACCATTCTTGAAAGGAGGATCAATGCGTAAGTTTTTCGCGGAAAACTTGACGCAATCCACTGATCACTGTTATGTAATTAAATTAGGAAGTGATATTTAAATAACTCTGCAGCATTGTGAAGGATTGCACCATGCAATTCCGCATCTCTCTTATTACCAAGCTGACCATCGCCACGTCCATAATCCTGGTAGTTTTCATGTGGACGCTCGATTCCATAAATCTCAAATACTTCAGAAACATTATGACTGAGTATGCTGTCTCCAATGCCGAACAGATAGCCGAGGTCATCAATCAGAGCGCTTACGACTCCATGATGAAGAATGACAAGGAACAACTCTATCAAGTGATCAGTCATATCGGAGAAAGTAAAAGCATCGAACATCTCCGCCTGATAGACCGTGCCGGCAAGGTCGTCTTCTCCAGTACCAAGCAGGAGATCGGCACGATTATTTCCATGAATTCAGACGCTTGTGTGATGTGCCATAAATCCGGCAATCCTCGCTTGTACGCATCCTCAATGCATCGCAGTCGGCTATTTACAACCAGCGGTGGCAAGGAGGTGCTGGGACTCACCAGGGCGATCTACAATCAGCCAAGCTGTTCAACAGCTGCATGCCATTTCCACCATAGTGAATATAATGTCCTGGGAATACTGGACATCACCATTTCCCTCGATTACATGCTTCAAAAATCGCACGAATACCGTATGCAGTTTATTATTATGACCTGTGTTCTGCTGCTGCTTATCGGGGTGCTAATCAACTTCCTCACACAAAGGCTGGTCAACCGCCCGGTTAAGCGTTTGGTCCGGCACACTACACTTGTTGCCGCTGGAAAATTGGATGTGAGGGTTCCGGTCAGCTCGTCTGATGAGCTCGGCGATCTCTCTGCTACGGTCAACAGGATGACTGAAAGTCTCCAGAAAGCCCAAGAAGAGCTCAAGGATTGGGGCACCAGTCTGGAACAAAAGGTAGAGGAACGTTCTCAGGAGATTAAGCGCATACAGACACAGCTATATCGTTCTGAAAAGTTGGCGTCACTGGGACAATTGGTAGCTGGTATTGCTC
>MHXL01000120.1:0-3244 GCA_001824455.1 Desulfuromonadaceae bacterium GWB2_53_15 | reverse complement strand
GACAGGTGTTTTGCTCTTCTCTTCAATCGTTAGCAGTGATAAGCGTCTTGACCCGGCGCTTAAAGCTGATCTGGAGCGGGTTATATCCGAGACCAGCCGTTGTGCCGATATAGTTAAACGACTTCTGGAGTTTTCCCGGGAGACGCCGACACAAAGGAATGTGCTTTCAGTCAATGCGTTATTTGACAAGGTTATCAACTTGATGGACCAGCATCCCTGTTTCCATGACATCGAGATCACCAAAAACTATACCTTGAACCTTCCGGACGTCATAGCTGATCCCGGCCAGATTCAGCAGGTGCTCATGAACCTGTTCCTGAATGCCTGTCATGCCATGCCAGGGGGGGGCAGCTTGACGTTGAGCACACGCATATCGGATGACGGTGCCTTTATCAGTGCAGATGTCGGGGATAGTGGATGTGGTATCTCCGAAGAAGACCTGAACCGGATCTTTGACCCGTTTTTTACTACAAAAGATACCGGAACCGGACTGGGTCTTTCAATATCATACGGGATTGTCGTGAACAATGGTGGAAAGCTGGAGGTAAAGAGCAGGATAGGTGAAGGAACGGTATTTACCGTTGTGTTGCCTGTTCATGGCGAAAGTGGTACGGATGATACGGTTGCCTGAGAATACACGGCAGAGCTTATTTCTCCATCTGGGCTTTCACGGAGATGCCAAGGCGCTTTAGCATGCCTTGAAAGTTGGGTCGCAGTATGCCGGTCTCTTCGGCTGCTCTGGTGACGTTCCAGTTATTGCGTTCTAATGCATTAATGACAAAAGCCTTTTCAATGGTCTCGACGGACTTGCCCCTGATGTGTCGCTTCATCTCTTTGAGTTCGTCGGCGTTGGTGGGGATGTAGCCCCCGAACTCGGCAACTTCCTGCTCTGCCGAGTCAAACAGCTCCAGATCCTCCTTGCGGATAATATCTCCTTCTGTCAATACAACAGCACGTTCGATGGTGTTCTCCAACTCCCTCACATTTCCCGGGTAGGAATAATTTTCCAAAAGCGCTATGGCATCCGGAGCCATGCCGCGAATTTCTTTGCCGATCTCTGCGGTAAATTTTTTCAGAAAATGACTGATAAGCAGCGGCAGATCCCCTTTGCGTTCACGAAGTGGCGGCAGCTCTATGGGAATTATGTTGAGACGGAAGTAAAGGTCTTCGCGAAAAGTACCCTCGGAAACCATGGTTTTAAGATTTCTGTTTGTTGCCGCTACAAGATGGATATTGATGGGAATAGGCTGTGTCCCACCGATTGGAGTTACTTGACGCTCTTGAAGTACGCGCAGGAGTTTTGCTTGAGTGGAAAGGCTGATGTTGGATACTTCATCCAGAAAAAGGGTGCCTCCGTCAGCCACCTTAAACAGCCCTAGCTTGGTTTGCATAGCGCCGGTGAAGGATCCCTTCACATGGCCGAACAATTCGCTCTCAAGAAGGTTCTCCGCCAGAGATGTGCAATCAATGGCCACGAAAGACAGTTCACGGCGGGGGCTGTTATTGTGAATAGCTCGGGCAACCAGTTCCTTGCCTGTCCCGCTTTCACCGGTTATTAGTACCGTGCTGTCGGTAGAGGCAACCTGCATGATCCGCCGGTAAACCTTCTGCATCTCCTTGCTCGCGCCAACGAACTGGTTGAATCCGTTATGACAGGTAATCTCCTTCTTGAGATAGAATTCGTCAAGTATTACGGTTCTTTGTTCAAGGGCTCGCTCCACCTTTTCATTGATCTGTTCTGGGGTGAAAGGCTTGGCGATATAGTCTACGGCTCCGTTTTTCATGGCGTCTACGGCCGTGTCCACAGTGGCGTAACCGGTGATCATAATGACCGGTACCTCTGGCTGAAGGGTCTTGACTGCCTTAAGAACCTCAATCCCATTCATGCCGGGCATCTTTAGATCGGTTATTATGAGGTCATATTCCTTCTCCTGAAGCAGCTCGATTGCCATGTGGCCACTAATGCATGTGTCCACCATAAATCGCTCCGCATCGAGGATACGGTAAAGTCCATCCCTGATCACTGCCTCATCGTCAACCACCAGTAAATTTATCCTGCCCACGACCATGTCCTTTTCGACCACGACACCTGCATTTCAAGGCCGCACATGAAGTTTTTGTTTGTATTCAAGGACGATATAATCAACCATGTCTCATTCTAAGTCAATGATTTCCTCCCTAGAACATATACAAACATCAGCATCCTTATTGGAAGTTCACAAGATATGTATATTTTTTTAATACATTGTGCAGCTTCTCTGACTTCAGCCTCTAATTAACTGTAATAGTGCATGAAATGCCAAATATGCTGCAAATATCAGGCATCCGCAATGTATATAACCCGTATACTATTTGCTTTTGCTCCACCTCTGAGCCGTCAAGCACATTGTACCCAGATAAAATATATTTGTGTGTTTTAAGGTGGTTAAGAGTGAAAATTATCGTAAGCTCACTTTGGCACAACTAGTGCAAGCGTATGTTTGACAAGAAAAAACAGTGTGGGAGAAGGTCATGAAACCCATTATGGCAGCAATATTATCTCTGCTGGTGAGCGCTACACAGGTACTGGCAATAGGAAATACCGGAAACGTGGAAGGACTGGGTCTCCTGGCTTCATTTTTTTTAGTTTTCGGGATACTTGCCCTCATATTTCAGTTCTTGCCAGGTCTTATGCTGTTTGGTGGGATGATCAAGGGGCTCTTTCCGTCTACGGAGAAAAAAAACTAAAACATGGTTGAGACACTGACAAGGATTCCCCAAACATCTGGACAGAAATTTCCCTTTAGGGAATAAGAGGGTGCCATCATGCAAGAAGAAATACTCATAGTTGACGAAGACATGGATTGTCGCAAACAGATGGCAGAGATATTCATCGACGCAGGCTACGATGTCACTGTGACCAGTTCTGTCGCAACTGCTCTCTGTGGAGTTCTCAAGAAAACGGCTCAGGTAGTGGTGCTTGGTTCCAAAACCGATGAAATGGCTGCCGCCGATATTATTCCACTCCTGAAACAATGCAACCGCAACCTGCCCATCATCCTGATTGCATCGGACACATCCCTGGGGTTGTTGCGTAAGCTGAGAGGCGCGGGCGTATTTTACCACGCCATGAAACCGGTTGACGCTGAAGACCGTGAAGAGATCCGTCAAGCGGTGCATTGCGCCTTTAAAAACCTGCACCCTCATGCAGCTTGATAACTGAATCTACTTATCTGGCCTGGACTAGATATCATACAAAAAAGGA
>MHXL01000119.1:5739-8380 GCA_001824455.1 Desulfuromonadaceae bacterium GWB2_53_15 | reverse complement strand
AACCAGCTCACCATCTGGTTGAGCTCTGCTGCCAGGCGGGCAAAACTTTGCGATGTTCCTTTGATGTCCCCTACCGAGGCGGATAGCTGGCGGGTGATATCGTTGATTGAGACCATGTTGCGGTTGACGTCCTCGGCCGTGGCTGACTGCTCTTCGGTAGAGGTTGCTATGGTCTGGATCATGTCGAAGACCTGCTCGACACAGGTGACGATCTCGCCCATGGAACGCTGGGTGGCATCGACATGAGCAACGATCTTGTCGATGGCCTTGCGCTCATTCTGCATGAAGGTCACCGAACCCTCGACCTCGGTCTGCATCTCCTTGACTGTCCGGCTGATCTCGCTTGATGACTCTATGGTGCGGTGTGCCAGTTGGCGGACGCTGTCGGCTACCACGGCAAAGCCGCGCCCCATCTCGCCGGCCCGGGCCGCCTCGATCGAGGCATTCAGCGCCAGCAGGTTGGTCTGGTCGGCGATGTCCTTGATCATATCCACAATGTTATTGATGGCCTCGGATTTAACCCCGAGCGCCTCGATCTTTTCGGCTGATTGGCGGACGATCTCGGCAAATGAGACCAGTTCTTTGGAGGTGTCGTCAAGCGCCTTCTGACCATTGATGGCGATGCTCTTCATCTTGCCGGCGGCATCCGAGGTGTTGGATGCATTCTGGGACACATCCTGGATGGTCTGAACCATCTCGGTCATGGCTGTCACGGACTGCTCAATCTGGCTGGTCTGGGTCTGAGAGTTGCGTTCCAACTCGCTTGCCGTGGAGGAAAGTTCTTCGGAACTGCTGGCAATCGTGGCTGTAGAATCAGTAATCTTGCCGGCCATGTCGCGCAGATTGAGTACCATCTTTTCCATGGATGCCTGCACCTGGCCGAATTCATCGCTGGAATGCTGGATATTGCCGGTGTGCAGGTCGCCGCCGGCCACGCTGTCCGTGACGCGGATCAGATCGCCTAACGGCCGTGAGACTGACCTGAAGACCCATATGCCGAACAGGATGCCGACCACGATGGCGGCCACGCTGATGGCAATCAGCAGGGTGATGCTGGTCTGTACGATCTTGTTGACTGAGCCGATGGCTTTTTCCTGTTCACCCCGGGCGGCAGTTACCGTTTCCTTCCCTTTCTCGGCCTGTTTGAGCACGATGGTGCGCAGGTTGTCGCCCAGCTTTATCGCCTGTTCACTTGCGGTCAGGTGTTTTTTGAGAGTATCCACAATGCCGCCGGCTGAGAAAAGTTCATTGCGGATGCTGCCGAGTGAGGCTACCGAAGAGTTCAGAATCTTGATTTCGTCCTTTACGCCCAGTATCTTCAGGGAGTTTTCTACCGATTTAGCCTGTTCTGCAATCTTGCTGAAAAGGGCATGGGTCTCGGCGGCAGCTTTGTCTACCTCGCCAACCGACTCAAGGGTAAACAGTTTTGTCGTGTGAGCTTCCACCATGATACCCATGGCCACCAGTTCAGAGTTGGCCAGCAGGATATTGTTGGCGAGATTTGACTGGGAAAAGGTGCCCCCCTGCTTCCCTGTCTCGATTCCCAGTTTTTCGCTTGCCAGTGTTGCTTCCTGTTCAAGGGTCAGATAAAGGCCATTCAGCTTCTCGGTCAGTTCTTTCCCGGATTCAGCCGCCTTGTTCCTGGAGTCGTCATCCTTCTGTGTCAGAGCGGCGGACTGAAGCTTGACATACGCATCCAGCTTGTCGTTAACCTCTTTGACGTCAGCGGCAATGGCTTTGTTGCTTTTATTGAACTCATTCTTGTTAATTCGGCTCAGGACAGAGTTGACCTTCCCTTTGGCTATAAGGACGGCAGTGCCTTTTTGGGCATTTTGCACCGTTATGGCGATCAGTTGCAGGTCTTTTACCAGGTTGCGCAACTCCTCGACACTTCTCAGGCTGCCGGAGAACCTCCCTGTTTCATCAAGCGCTGTTGAAAAAGCCGTCGAGCGGTTCATTTGCAGTTTGCGTACCCGTTTATCCATTTCTTTCAAGCGGGCTGAAGATTCCTTCAGTCGCTGGGAAACCTTGTTTTTGGCCTCACTTGCGGCTGCTTCCGAAGACAGTTTGGTCTCATCGATATTAAAGAGTTCCTGCGCAATCTGTGCCAGTTCATCATGGGTGCCAAGCTTGTTGTTGCTCATCTCCTCAAGAGCCTGCTGCGCAGACTTGACCGTTGCGAGCGACTTTTCCGCCTCTGAACGGAAGGCCTTATACTCATTCATATTGAGTGCTGCATTGACCTTGACCAGGTCGGTTATGGCGCCCTGTAGTTCGCGTTGAAACTCCACTGTTCGCATCTGGTAGGGGGTACTCTTCTGGGTCAGATAGGAGAGTTTGTCCTTGACGAACTTCATCCCGAAGATACTGGTGGCGACAACAATGCCGACAGCGATTACAACCAGCAGAATATTGAAGGTAAGCTTGGTTCTGATTTTCATGTGTATCCGCCTGGTGTCTATTTATATAGTATGGATTTTATCATGCCCCCTCCCTTGGCGGGAGGGGTTTAGGGGAGGGGATGGTTTAAGTGGCATTTATATAATCGTTTATTTCTTGACGTACTGGGCGCCTTCACCAGCAATGAAGCTGATCAGTTTCTGCACCGCCGGTTTGGGCGCACCCTTGGTCAGCAGGGTAA
>MHXL01000119.1:232-5683 GCA_001824455.1 Desulfuromonadaceae bacterium GWB2_53_15 | reverse complement strand
AAGGGGCCGATCCCGATCGCCTCGGGGTTGCTCTCCACAGCATTCTTGACATCATCTGCGGTGCCGACCTCCAGGACATCTTTGATCGGCTCGGAGCCATCAAGCATGTTTTTGACAAACATGCTGTTGGTGCCCTGAATCATTTTCCCCCACACAACCAGGATCGGGGCGTCGTTGCCGTCCACATCTTTCCAGTTGACGGTCTTGCCGGTAAAGATGGCTTTAAGCTGTTCCTTGGAAAGATTCTTGACCGGATTCGATTTATGGGTCAGCACGATAACCTTGTCCTTGCCGATGACTACACTCTGGTAGGCCTTTGGATCGGCAACAGCCACCCCTTCCTTTTTCAGCAGTGCCATCCAGTCGTCCAGTGAGAGGCCGGCTGCCGCAGCATCAACGGTACCTTTTTCCAGATCGACAAAGGCGTTTTTAGGGCCGGAGGCAAAGATGCCGAGGGTGAGGCCGGTTGCTTTTTCAAAGGGAGCTTTGATCGGCTTGAGGATGTTTTCGACCGGGGCGGCGCCAGCTCCGACCCGGATCTCTTCAGCTAGACAGGTTAAACATGTGGAAATCAGGACTGCACAACAAAGGGTCAACATACGGGACAATCGCATACACACACCTCCAGGGTAGATTAATATGACAACATTGGAATTGCCTAAACATAACATATTGAATGTGGGTGCATTTTACCGCAATTGACGGCCGGAAGTAAAGAGGTAAGTTATGGCAGGCAGGTGCATTATCTTGGTGGGATGTGGTGATACTATTTTCTGCAAGCGGGGCGGCATCGTTGTGGAGTTTGTATGGTTCGGTTGCGGTTCACTCTCGATTATGTTCGGCCTCTTTCAGTTTTTGGAAAGCCTTTTGCGCCCGACGCTTGCGTCGTCCGCCCAGAAAAACCTCCTCGATGATGATGGCAACAAAGCAGACGGCAAACAACGCCATTATGATTCCCAGTATTTTTTCCCGTATCATCTCAAGCCCCTCTAGATTTCAATTCTAAATCACTTCCCTGCCAGTTTGCTCTCCCAGCGCCAGGCGTCGGCGATGATCGTGCGCAGGTCTGCGTGTTGCGGGCTCCAGCCGGTCAACTGCACGATGCGTTCGGCGCTGGCCACAAGTGAGGCCGGGTCGCCCGGGCGCCGCTCCGCTTCGATCACCTTGAAATCCACGCCACTCACCTCCCGAACCAGTTCCAGCACCTGACGCACACTGCTGCCGCATCCGTAGCCTACGTTCATGACGGTTGGCTTGCCGCCTTTTTCTAGATACTCCAGGGCGTGGAGATGGGCGGAGGCCAGGTCTTCGATGTGAATGTAGTCGCGGATGCCGGTTCCGTCCGGTGTGGGGTAATCGGTGCCGTAGATGCCGACGTTTTCCCGCATCCCCAGTGCGGCCTGACAGGCAACCTTGATCAGATGGGTTGCCTCGGGGGTGCGCTGCCCCATGCGGGCCTGCGGATCGGCGCCGGCTACATTGAAGTAGCGTAGTGCCACATACTGCATCCCATGGGCGGCCGAGGTGTCCCGCAGCATCCACTCGCTCATCAGTTTGGAGGTGCCATAGGGGTTGATCGGCGCCAGGGCGCTGTCCTCGGATGCTACACCACCTTCAGGGAATCCATAGACTGCGGCGGTGCTGGAAAAGATGAAGCGCCGCACGTTGTGCTTAACACAGGCCTCAAGTAAACCCAGTGTGTTACGGGTGTTGTTGCCATAGTATTTCAAGGGCTGGGAAACCGATTCCGGGGCAACGATCGAGGCGGCGAAATGCAGGACCGTGGAGAAGCGGTGGCGCAGGAAGACTGAATCGAGAGCCTGGCGGTCGTCCAGGTTGGCCTCGATCAGTTTTTCAGCATGGGTCAGGGCATCGCGAAAACCGGTGGAAAGGTTGTCGTAGACCACAACCGTGCGGCCTGCTTCGCTGAGTTGACGGACGACGTGGCTGCCGATGTAGCCGCAACCGCCGACGACAAGGATGGTGTCTGACATATCGGGTTCCTTGTGAACGCTGTATTTCCTTCTCACGGAGGACCCAAAAGACAGGCCTGAAGGAGAAGGTGCCCGCAGGGCCATTTACACGTAATTTTCGATAGCCTTCAGAGCCCGCTCCAGGCGTTCTTTGCTGTGGGCTTCGATTGTCCAGACAGAATCAGGGGCGTAGTACTTGAGCATTTTGAAAACCATGTTGAAATCGATGAGTCCTTCCCCAAGAGGCAGGTGCTCATCGGAGTGGCCGTGATTGTCGTGGATGTGGCACTCTGCAATGTATGGTCCGAGCTCGGCGAACCAGGCCTCTATGCTGACGGTGGTGAACATGTTCCAGTGGCCCACGTCGAAGCAGTGCCGAAAACAAGGGTCGTCGATGGCTTCCAGCAATCCGCGCAGGGTGGACGGCTCCTTCTCGAAGATGTTTTCTACGGCAATAATGCTGCCCAGCTCTTTTGCACGGGGGAGGATTTCCTGCCAGAAGGATATGCTGTTCTTGAGCCATGCCATGCGATTGTCACCGTAGCGCAGTTCGTCATAGCCGGGGTGGAAGACAATGACCCGGGGGCGCAGCACTTCAGCCGCCTGAATGACCTGTTGGAACCTCTTTAAGGTAGCCTGGCGGATGATTGGGTCCAGGGCGCCGGGGTTCAGGTCCAGAAAAGGGGCATGGATGGTGGTGGCCAGGCCGGCAGTGTGGAGCGTCTGAGATTGAGCGGCCAACTCTTCCCAGACGAGATGATCGAGGGCTTCGGCCGAGAAAAAAACCTCGGGATTAATCTGCCGTGCGATGACGTAGTCCAGGTAGCTGGACAGTTGTGGATAGGGAACGTGGCAGTGTATATGATTATGCGTTGGTTTTGTGTTCATTGCGATGCCTTTTGATAATGTCATCTGTTGCGGTACGCACCACCAGATCCTCCAGCTTGGAAATGGAACCTGGTTCGCCCAGGATGATCAGGGTGTCGCCGCCCTCGATCCTGGACTGGGAATGTGGATTAAAGACCATCTTGCCGTGTGACTTCTTGATGCCGACAATGATCACGCCGATCTCCTTGCGAAAACCGGAACTGACCAGTGTCTCGCCGGCAAAGGCCGAGTGAGCAGGGATGGTGATCTCTTCCATCTGCAGATCCAGGTGTTCGCTGCCGGTGGCGATTTCGATAAAGTCGACCACGTTGGGGCGCAATATGGATTGGGCCATCCTGGTTCCGCCGATGAAATAGGGGGAAACCACCTTGTTGGCGCCGGCCCGTTTGAGTTTAATGTCCGAGCCTTCTTCCCCGGAACGGGCCAGGATGTACAGGTCAGGATTCAGCCCTCGTGCCGTTAGGGTAATGTAAACATTCGAGGTGTCCGAGGTGACAACCGAGATCAGTCCTTTGGCGCGTTTGATCCCCGCTTTTAACAGGGATTCGTCCATAGTGGCGTCCCCCTTGAGGTGCAGGAATCCCTCTTCCTCCAGTTTCTCCAAGGTTTCGGGATCCTTTTCCACCACCACGAAGGGTAGTTTATTAGCTGTGAACTCCTTGCAGATCAGTGAACCGATTCGGCCGAAGCCGCAGATAATATAATGCTCTTTGAGCGCCTCGATCTTCTTTTCCACCTTTTTCCTCCCGATCACCCTTTGAATCTGCCCCTCAAACATGATCTGGGCCAGGCTGCCGACGATATAACCCAATACGCTGACGCCCACCACAATCAGCATCATGGTGAAGACCTTGCCGCTGTCTGACAGGTCGTGGATCTCTTTGAATCCGACGGTCCCCAAGGTGATGACCGTCATGTAGATGGCATCGAGAAAACGCCACTGCTCGATGGTCATGAAGCCTATTGTCCCTGCCGATACCAGCATCAGCAGGATAAACATCGATATTTTCAGGTGCCGGACTGGATCCATGGTTGCCTCTGTTTTTATGCAGATTACCTGCGGATGCTTCAAAACTCAAGATTTGATTGCTGGTAGTTGTGCTCACGGCAAGACATAACCGTAAATTATGTTGAATGCACAATAAAACAACTCATGAAAACAGTCTAAAAAGCGGTAAAATGTAAGGTTGAGATTGACAAAAATTGCATACTGTATACAATAAGAAGAAAAACTATTTTGGGGTTTAGGGTATGAAAAAGCACATCGAAAAGCATCTGACACTGCGGGAAAAGATTCTTGAAAACATTCGCGATGCCATCGTCTCCGGCTCACTCAAGGCCGGCAGCAGAGTTTCCGAGCCTGAGTTGGCGGAACGTTACGGCATCAGTCGCACCCCGATCCGCGAGGCATTCCGACAGTTGGAATCCGAAGGTTATCTGACTGTCATTCCGCGGCGAGGAGCAGTGGTCCGGGAATTCAGTCAAAAAGATGTGGAAGAGTTCTACGCCATCAAGAGCATACTAGAGGGCTATGCTGCCCGACGGGCCAGTGAAAAATTGACGGAGAAGGAGCTGGACCGTCTTCAGGCCATCAACACCCGTCTGTCTGATCTGGCCGATCATAACGATATCAAGACGTTTTTCAAGATACATGGCGACTTTCACGATTTGTTCATCAAGGCGGCCGGCAACGAGAAGCTTCGTGAGTTGATCTCTAATCTGGTTACCCATTTCCAGCGTTTGCGGCTGATGTCGCTGAGCATTCATGGCAGGATGAAAAACTCGGTTCAGGAACACGAGAAAATCATTGAGGCCTTTCGAAAAAAGGATGGCGTGAGCGCTGAAAAACTGGTACGAAAGAATGCCGAGTATGGTGGCAAGGTATTAATGGGCGGCACCGTTTCCAATGCCGCGATGATGCACGTAGATATATAGTTCCCAGGCGGAGTTTCCGTATGGGAACTACCGAAAGGGAATAGTAATGGCTGTTGCCGTGCAGGATATGTTGAGAGGCATCCCCAAAGTTGACAGGGTGCTGGAGTGGCCCGAAATTGCCGCTTTGCTGAACGCGTACCCGCGCCCGGAGGTACTGGTAGCTGTAAGGGACACACTGGATGCCCTCAGGGGCCAAGTCCGAACCGGCCACGTCGATGCGCTGCCGGGGCCTGACGACATGGTAGCCATGATCTCGTCCGAACTACGCCGGCGATCATCCAGCAGTCTGCGGGCGGTAATCAACGGCAGCGGAGTGGTAGTTCACACCAACCTGGGGCGCTCGCCCCTGGCCGATGAGGCGGAAGATGCCATCCGGGCAGTCTCATGCGGATATTCCAACCTTGAATACAATCTTGATAGCGGCGAACGCGGCACCCGTTATTCCCATGTGGAAAGCCTGATCTGCGAGTTGACCGGAGCTGAGGCGGCCCTGGTGGTGAACAACAACGCGGCTGCTGTCATGCTGGCCCTGTCATCCCTGGCCCAGGGGCGCGAGGTGATCGTCTCCCGCGGTGAACTGGTGGAGATCGGGGGGGCGTTCCGCATTCCGGATGTCATGCGCCAAAGTGGGGCGCAGCTGGTTGAAGTGGGGACC
>MHXL01000119.1:0-140 GCA_001824455.1 Desulfuromonadaceae bacterium GWB2_53_15 | reverse complement strand
GGGGTTTACAGCCGAAACAACCGTAACCGAGTTGGCACGGTGGAGCACTGAATCCGGCGTGCCGGTCATGCTGGACGCCGGCAGCGGCTGCCTGATCGACCTGTCACCCTATGGTATCTGCGGCGAACCGACCATCCGGG
>MHXL01000118.1:5810-6398 GCA_001824455.1 Desulfuromonadaceae bacterium GWB2_53_15 | reverse complement strand
GAAAATCGCTGACACCATGGATATCCAGGATATCAAGCACCTGGCGCAGATTTTCCAGTGCCAGGCGGGATCGGCTGTTGGTCACTACCCGCTCTGCTTCCAGCAACACCTCACGACCACCGAACAAACGCGGCAATACGCTTATCTCCCGGCGGGCATCAGCGGAAACGTTGCTTTCTGCCAGCACCTTTGCCACTGCAGAACTATCCTTGCGGGCCACGGCCTCCTGAAGTTCACGTAGAGGTGCTCCGCTTAGTCCGGACGCAGCCATGACGCCGCGACAGAATTCCACCTGCCCCAAATCAATCTTGAAATCGTCGAAACCTAGACCTTGCATAGCTTCCACCGCCATGGCAATCATCTCGGCATCCGCCTCGGGGGAATCGAGACCGATCAGCTCAACACCCGATTGAAAAATTTCACGGCTGCGACCTGTCTGCATCTCTGTCTGGCGTAACACCCTACCGCTGTAGCTGATACGATGCGGCAGCGGCCAACTTTTTAGACGAGTTGCAACTATTCGGGCGATCTGGGGGGTGATATCAGGAGGAAAGGCCAGGAGTCGTCCGGTCTGACGGTCATCGAAGC
>MHXL01000118.1:0-5788 GCA_001824455.1 Desulfuromonadaceae bacterium GWB2_53_15 | reverse complement strand
GTCTCCCATGCCGATTGCCATGACATCTTCGTACTCAAGCTTGGGGGTGATTACGCGCCGGAAACCCCACAGCTCAAACACACGACGGATCTTGGCCTCGATATAACCGATCTTGGCGGCTGTCTCGGGCAGAAAGTCACTGACTCCACGTGGAAGGGATATATCGGGTGCCGTTTTGGTCATTGTTTTTGGTTTCCGTAGGGGCGTACCCTTGGGTCGCCCGCCTTTACCGGATCTCCTGCGTTATTGGCTATGGCAGCAAGGGCGGGCCAAGGCCACGCCCCTACTCCACTTTCTTGATAGCCAGGGATGAGGCTCCACGACCATTGATGCCGGGCCGCTGCACAGTTTGCAGTATCAGTAGCTCATTGCGTGCTTCGTCATATAAATAATCAGGCATGTAATTTTGAGGATCGCGAGTGCGCCACTTCTCTTCCAGGCTTGACCCATTCCACACCAGATTGTAAACCGCCCCTTTCTTATAAGAACGGGCATTACCGATAACCCAGAAGCCATCGTTCTTACCCACCAGAATCTCACCCTTGGAGGTAACCTGAACACGCTGATTCATGAAGATCCAGCGGAACTTATCGCCAGTCACGCGCACATCAGCGTCCTCTTTCTGAAAGTAAAGTTCCGAGCCGCCGAACTTGTCATTGCTGCGCCAGAGCTCATTCAGCTCCTGATCATAGACAATTAGATAACCGTCCGGATTGATAACCACCGAAAATGTCTTACCTTCTCGGTCGCGGAGCTGGTTGAAGCTGTAGATATTGGCATAGCGTGGCATTTTGATTGGGTTTTTGAGGGTAATATTGGAGCCGTTTCGTGTCGCCTCTGATACATCGCCATAATAATCTGCATCACGGCCCATTCCCTGTGCGTAAAGTTTCTTGGAAGTGCCGGCCAGGTCGAATGCTCGGAAGAAATAGGGCAGGTTTGCGGCCACCTGCACCAGCTTGTCGCCCTTTACCTGCCAGACCTGCGAGGCCAGTTCATCGGAACGAATGATGGTCACATAGATATCCAGGTTACCGTCACTGTTCTCAATCGTATCCAGCGAAAGGATCTTTTCGGTAGTTTTCAACTCCGTGTCTGCCACGAGCTTCATATCGCTGCCTTGGCGGTAGTAAGAGAACCGGCGGTTCTCCGCCAGAAAAATCTCGCGACTGCCATCTTGCAGTCTCTTGCCTGCAGCTATCAGATTAGCAGCTCCGTCCAGGCGCTTACTCAGCCAGCCGCCGGTATTGCCCTGTTCTTGCTCACGGGGTTTAATGAATTCTCCGGCCGGGGCAGGACGCACCTGCTGTTCGTTTTTGATAAGATCGGAAGTAATCGGCACGGTAACATGCGGCAATGTTCCCGAAGCAGGCGAACCGGCAGAATAAATTTTCACCAACTCGGCAGACAATTTATCAGCCAGCTTTCCCACGGCGGGGATCAGGTCATCCTGGTTTTCGCCCTGCACAAAAGCGCGGGTCAGCGTCTTGCCGCTTGCTGTCTTGGCCACGGCATCGATACTGAATACCTTGCCGATGGTAACATATGTACCGGTAACCAGAGTATCTGCTTCAGCAGCACTGCCCACCGCCATTATCTTGTCGCCACTCAAGCGTGAAGACAACAACATCTGCAGCGTCGCCTTCATTTCATCCTTATTCTGGACACCTATGGCATTGATGTCGGCAACATAAACCCGTACCTGAGCAGCAAGAACGGGAATAGCGCTGAACACCGCAATCACGGCGATACACAAGATTACAAGTTTTTTCATGGAGCCTCCGGAACAGGTTATGAGCCGACGAATTATTGCAAATGTACCTTGCAAAGTCAAAACAAAAGCCATTTTTTACGGTTGCCACCTATTCACAAAAAAAAGGGCGGGATTTCTCCCGCCCTAAGAGCACATCAGGTAATACAATAATTAGAAGGCAAAGGCAGCCAGGAGACGCATGGTGTAAGGGTTTTCAGGGTTTTTTGTAGCATCGTTAGTAGCAGTATCTTTATAGAGGCCGCCCAATATCATGTATGCAGCCTGAGCCTTCAAGGTCAGGTTGCTGTACACTTTGTAACCGGTCTCAAGGTTCATCTCAGTGCCCATGAAGTCACTGCTGTTTTTAGCGACTTCCCCAGAAGCAGGGGTCCAACCAAAACCAAGATTACCGTTCAGGTACAGCTTGTCGGACAGCTTGGCGTCATAACCCAGGCTGGCAACTGCAATGTTGGTAACATTGCGCCGGATATATCTGTCTGTGGAACCGGGGCTGTTGGCAGTGTTGCGGGCAAGGATCATCATGCCGCCTTCGTTGTATGAGTTAACGGTAGAGGTGATCCAGCCTTTGTAGTGTGAGCCACTAGTGCTGTTGTTACCAGAAGTGAACAGGAAGCTTGCTTTTGCTGTGCCAGGTCCTGCAGCAACTTTGGCTGCCACATTGGCGGCCCAACCATGGAATTGTTTACTGGTATTGCCTGGGCCTGTCAGTTTCTGATGACCAGCCTGCATGGCAGCAAATCCACTCAGGGTTGCGGGACCAATTTTGGACTCACCACTCAGAGCAAACGTATTCAGCAGTATCGCCTGGTCAGCGGTGTGGCTATTCAAAATATAAGTAGCGGGACCAGCACCTGTTGAACCTGCTGCATAATCAGCAAGGAAGTAGTAGGAGAACGCTGCTTTAGTATCCTTGTTGACAGCAAAGATATTGTCCCAGATGAACAGGTCTTTATTGTTCCCGCCGAGACGGCCGTCTGCTTCAATTTGTTCATTAAATCGCGAGTAACCCAGGTTCAGCTTATAGGCGCCGAGTGTGGTTGTGGTCATGATGGCCGGCAGGTCAGCTGTAATAAAAACACCCTTGATAGTGTCGGTATAGGGCTGAAGACCAAGCTTTGTGTTAAAATTTTTGCCGAGGTTGAAATCCAGATAGACATTCTTGGTTTCAAGAGAGATCGCGTCTGTATCCAAGTCACCAGCACCGGCGGCCACACCGAAACGGGTATCCAGCTCGAAATGGGTAACCAGCTTGAGATCATCGCTGGCCTTGGCGGTGTACTGCAGACGAGCACGCTGCTCGATATAGTTGTTCATCTTTTTGTCGCTACGACCGATTGGGCTGAAATCGCCCGAACCGCCATCCTGGAAGTTGGAGAAAGTGGTGTTGAAACCGAATGTGCCGTGGAACTCGTTCTCCAATGCCATTGCCGGGACGGAGATCGCGGCCAGGGCGCCTGCTGCTGCTGCAATTGCTACTGCTTTTTTGAAACTCATGTGTGCCTCCTTCAATTTTATAAGATGCTTTATACTACTGCGGTCAAACGTCTGATTAGTTTAATTTCTGTGCCGTTTCTCACCACCTTCCATACGTTATTTGGTGTCAAAAGCGGTAACTGTCATCGCAAACTGTATTATTACATCCCGAAAAACACGACTCGTGCACTTCGGAATTATATTTATTTACCCCCTTGGACAATTTCCTGCACATAAAACGCAAATACCCTTGAACAGCCACAAATAGAGGCCGCCAAGGGTATTTGTCCAAAAACTTTTTTCGATATTTTGCTGAAACGTTTCACAGTGTATTTCGCTCCCGGTTCAAATGCTGCCCACACAGACAATGCATCAATAAAATCAATCGGTTAGCTACTTCTTAGGATCGTTTGTTTCAGTAGGTGTTCTGAAAAGTTCGTCGTAATATACAATAAATCAAACGGAAGTCAAGCAATAAATATGCTTTTGTCGTGTAACAGCCTGTAACTACTGCGTTACCACAACAACTTGCTACTAGATACAGACCTAAGGTGATGTATTAGTGTCCAACTTGACATAGTTCTGTCAGCACACCATGGCTGCTTTTAGGATGCACAAAAGCAATGCGGGTACCGTGAGCGCCGTTGCGAGGCTTATCATCGATCATTCGAGCACCGTCAGCAATCAGCTTGGCAATCGCCACCTCAATGTCGGCAACCTCATAAGCCAGATGATGGATGCCGGGGCCGTTCTTCTCGATAAATCTGGCCACCGGGCTATCCGGCGAGGTTGGTTCCAGCAGTTCGATCTTGGATTCCCCGACCTGCAACATGGCCACCCTGACCATCTGCTCGCTAACCTCCTCGACACCAGCAAAGTCCATTCCCAGATTGTCGCGATAGAAGGGCAGTGCTTCGTCCAGTGATTTTACAGCTATGCCGATATGGTTGATTTTTGTAAGCAATGGTAAACTCTTTTCACCACGGAGACACGAAGGCACGGAGAACTACAATACCATTCTTTTCAAGCCATCCTTCATTACGTGGATATGGAAATTTAACAACAATCCTGTTCTAATACCAGACAGCTTTAAATACGTCAGTAGTTGTGCTTCGTGGATTGGAAGACTTTCTCCGTGTCTCTGTGCCTCCGTGGTGGGTCTGAACTATACTACAGCACCACCGTCTCCGTATGTTTCCCGAATACATTCCGGAATACGTCGGCGATTTCGCCTAGGGTTGCGTAGGTTTTTACCGCTGTGAGAATATGGGGCATCAGATTGTCGCTACCTTTAGCAGCTGTTTCCAGTTGAGCCAGAGCCGTTTTCACCGCGACATCATTCCGACCGGCCTTCATCTCACCCAGGGACTTTTTCTGGGAGATCTCCACCTCTTCCTTGACCTTGAGCAGGCCGGTCGGAGGCGGTTCCTGGACGGTAAATTTGTTGACGCCGACGATGATCAGTTCGTTCTTTTCGATGGATTTCTGATAAGCATAGGCCGAATCCTGGATCTCCTTCTGCTGGAATCCGCGCGAGATGGCCTCGACTGCGCCCCCCAGCTGGTCGATCTTATCGATGTACTCCAGGGCGGCTTTTTCGATCTGGTCGGTCAACGACTCCACCAGGAACGATCCGGCCAGCGGGTCGATGGAGTCAGCTGCGCCGGATTCGTAGGCAATGACCTGCTGGGTGCGCAGGGCAATGCGGACAGAATCCTCAGTCGGCAGGGCCAGGGCTTCGTCGCGGGAGTTGGTGTGCAGGGACTGGGTGCCACCCAGTACGGCAGCCAAGGCCTGCATGGTAACGCGCATGATATTGTTGTCCGGTTGCTGGGCGGTCAGGGTACAGCCGGCGGTCTGTGTATGGAAGCGAAGCATCCGGGATTTGGGATCCCTGGCGCCGAAGCGCTCCTTCATGATCTTGGCCCAGATGCGGCGGGCGGCGCGAAACTTGGCAACCTCTTCGAACAGGTTGTTATGGGCGTTGAAGAAGAACGCCAGACGCGGCGCAAATTCATCGACCTCCAGACCAGCCTTGATGGCGGCGTCCACATAGGCGATGCCGTCGGCCAGGGTGAAGGCGACTTCCTGGACAGCGCTGGAGCCGGCCTCGCGGATGTGGTAGCCGGAGATGGAGATGGTGTTCCATTTGGGTACGTTATCCTTGCAGTAGGCAAAGATATCGGTAATGATCCGCATGGATTCTTTGGGCGGGTAGATGTAGGTACCTCGGGCCATGTATTCCTTGAGGATATCGTTCTGGATGGTGCCGGAGATCTTGTCGGCCGACACGCCCTGTTTCTCGGCTACGGCGATGTACATGCAGAGCAGGATGGCAGCGGTGGAATTGATGGTCATGGAGGTGGAGACCGTGTCGAGCGGGATGCCGTCGAACAGGATCTCCATATCGGCCAGGGAGTCGATGGCGACGCCGACCTTGCCGACCTCGCCCATGCTCATGGCAGCGTCCGAATCGTACCCCATCTGGGTCGGCAGGTCAAAGGCGACCGAAAGGCCGGTCTGACCGGCTGAAAGCAGATA
>MHXL01000117.1:8456-10197 GCA_001824455.1 Desulfuromonadaceae bacterium GWB2_53_15 | reverse complement strand
CGGTCCTGTTTCCAGCCGGTCCAGATAGGCGGCCAGCAGGCGGTACAGGCGCGGCAGGGGATGTCCCTCCGGGGTAATCACTTCTACCAGTTCGCAGGCATACAGGGCGTGGGCGATCCCGGCCAGATCGGCACGAACCCGGGGATAGATGCTGTGGATCTCGGCTTGCTGGATGCCGGACAGACCATCTTTGACCCGGACCTGTGCCTCGATGCGGGCAAAGGTCTCCAGGGCCGCGCCGAATCGTTTGCGGCTCTTCTTTGCTCCCCGGGCAAAGGCCTTGATCCGGCCATGTTCCAGGGTGAAAAGCGACACGATCCGGTCGCTGTCGCCGTAATCGAGTGTTGAGAGGACAAAGGCCTGGAGTTTTTCAGTTCGCATGGATCGGTTCTCTTGTCGGGATGGTCAACAGTTTATCGGGTTGTTGGCTTGCAGTCCAGCTTTATGGAGCATGGCTCCGAGGGTTTACAGCCAACTTGCAATTCCCTTGTGCTCAAAAGCAGGAAATAAGATCCGGGCCCTTTGACAAGTCCGGCACAAGGTTGTTTACTTGATAGCATAGTTGACAACATTGGAGGAACCCTTATGTCTCTCATACCCGTCTATATCCCCCCGGACTTTTCCAGACCCGATCTGCTGGCTGCACCGGTTGCGCGAATCGAGGCAGCTCCGGCAGACGGAGTTGTACCCGAAGGTTTTCATGCCACTTCCAATCATCCCGAGTATGTTCGTCTGGAGGGGGGCGCATGGGCGCTGGCCAGGGAAAGCCGTATGGATGGAGTCATGATCCTGCGGGGAAAAGCCTTGGAGGTGGTTGAGCCGCGACTTGTCAGAAAGGGCGATCCGGTAGTGATTGGCAGAAGTGAGAGCGGTGAAGAGGGAATCTATGTTCACACGGGCGGATTCGGGCAACCCGGTGAGGTTGCCGGCAAGTTTGCATTCCGCACCCGCGGAACCAGGGAAACTCCGTTTTCACGCTCATACGACGAACTTTACAACATCCTGCGGCATGACCGTCAACACGGCTACATAGTCTGGGTGCTTGGTCCGGCCGTGGCCTTCGACAGGGACAGCCGTGATGCAATGGCTTTTGTGGTCGAACAGGGCTACTGTCATGCCTTGCTGGCCGGCAATGCCCTGGCCACGCACGATCTGGAGGCAGCCCGTTTTCGCACCGGCCTGGGCCAGGATATCTATACCCAGATGATCCAGCCCGGTGGCCACAATAACCATCTGGACATAATCAACCAGGTGCGGCGGCACGGATCGATTCCCCTGGCTATCCGTGAGCTGGGGTTGGTAGATGGCATCATTCCGGCCTGCGAACGTCACCAGGTGCCGTATGTGCTGGCAGGTTCCATCCGCGATGACGGACCGCTGCCCGGTGTCATCGGCGATGTATTTCAGGCCCAGGACGCCATGCGTATTCACGCCCGAAAAGCAACTACGGTGATTGCCCTGGCCACCCAGCTCCATACGATTGCCGTTGGCAATATGTTGCCAGGATATCAGGTCTTGCCGGAGGAAAAGGTGCGTCCGGTGTTTTTTTACGTGGTGGACATGACTGAATTCAGTGTTGATAAGCTGGCCAACCGTGGTTCTTCGCAAGCCGTGCCGATCTTGACCAATGCCCAGGATTTCATGGTCAACCTGCGGCATAATCTGGGATGATCGGAGCCAGGTTTCTCTGAAGTTTTTCCTGAAAGGGGGAGCTGATGCCAACCTATAACCTGACCTGCAG
>MHXL01000117.1:0-8427 GCA_001824455.1 Desulfuromonadaceae bacterium GWB2_53_15 | reverse complement strand
CCGATAAACAGGGAAAGTCGGGACGTTGCGGTGTCTGCCATGCCCCCCTGATGCCGATGTACTATCAGCCCCAGTTGCTTGGCGAGCAAACCTTCGATAAATTTATCAAGGATTATGACGGACCGATTCTGGCTGAATTCTGGGCACCCTGGTGACCCCACTGCCTCTCATTCGCACCGGCGGTGCGAAAGGTGGCAGAATTGTTGGCCGGAAAAGCGGCCGTCGTGCAGGTCAATACCCAGGAAAGCCCCACTCTTGCCGGGCGTTTTGGTGTAAGTGGCATTCCGGTTGTGTATCTGTTTAGAAACGGCAGGGTCGTCGATCAACTGGCAGGGGCCCAGACGGTGGAAGCTGTTCTGGCCTGGTTTAAGCGGCAGTCTTAATTGTTTCCGGTTCCATGTGTTGTTTTTCAGTGCGCCTCGCTCCAGTTGGCCCCATGGCTGATATCGACCTTCAGCGGCACTCGCAGTTCCACTGCTTGCGACATTTCCTGATCCACCAGCAGTTCCATCCGCAGCAACTCCTCTTCCGGCACCTCGAAGACCAGTTCGTCATGCACCTGCATGATCAGCCTGCTCTGCAAGCCCTCGGCGCGTATCCGGCGAGCGACCCGGATCATGGCGCTCTTGATGATGTCCGCTGCCGAACCCTGGATCGGATAGTTGATGGCGTTGCGCTGGGCAAAGGCGCGCACGTTGCCGTTGCTGCTGGTGATGTCGGCGATCGGCAGCCGGCGGCCGAGGATGGTGGTGACAAAGCCGTTCTCCTCGGCCTGGCGGATGCAGGCGTCCAGAAAATCGACCGCCCCCCGGTGGCGCTCCTTGTAGGCGCTGATGAACTCCTCGGCCGTCTTGCGGGCAATGCCAAGCTGCTTGGCCAGCGAAAAAGCCCCCTGACCGTAGATGATGCCGAAGTTGATGGTCTTGGCCTGACGCCGCATTTCCGGGGTGACCATCTCGGGGAACAGGCCGAAGACCTCGGCCGCGGTGCGGGTGTGGATGTCCTCGTCATTGGCAAAGGCGTGGCAGAAGACCTGGTCCCCCGAAAGATGCGCCAGGACCCGCAGCTCGATCTGTGAGTAGTCGGCCGAGAGGATCACCTGGCCGGGCGGTGCGATAAAGGCGTGGCGGATCAAGCGCCCTTCTTCGCTACGGATCGGAATGTTCTGCAGGTTGGGATCGGATGAAGACAGCCGTCCGGTGTTGGTGACGGTCTGGTTGTAGGAGGTATGCACCCGGCCTGTGCGGGGATTTACCAGGCGGGGCAGGGCGTCGCTGTAGGTTGACTTGAGCTTGGCGACCCCGCGGTAGTCCAGGATCAAGCGGGCAACCTCATGCTCCTCGGCCAGTGCCGTCAGGACCTCGTTATCGGTGGACCAGCCGGTCTTGCCCCTGGTCTTTTTGCCGGTTTTGAGCCC
The DNA here is from genome assembly GCA_001824455.1 of Desulfuromonadaceae bacterium GWB2_53_15. Taxonomy (GTDB): domain Bacteria; phylum Desulfobacterota; class Desulfuromonadia; order Geobacterales; family Pseudopelobacteraceae; genus JACPFJ01. The sequence goes on along the minus strand of MHXL01000117.1, from coordinate 7,010 downwards.
CATCCGTTCGAAAAGCACCTCGCCCATCTGCTTGGGAGAGTTGATGTTGAAGGGGCCGCCGGCCAGGTCAAAGATGCGCTTCTCCAGTTCTGCCAGACGTGAAGCAAAGTCGGTCGAAAGCCCGGCCAGAAGCTGGGTGTCCAGCAGGACGCCGTGGTCCTCCATCTCGGCCAGGATCGCTACCAGCGGCATCTCGATGTTATGGAACAGGGGTTCCAGCCCGCTTTCCTTCAGCAGCGGTTCGAACTTGCGCCGCAGCAGCCAGGTGGCGTCACTGTCCTCGCAGGCATAGCGCGAGGCAGCCTCGATCTTGACCTGGGAGAAGTTCTTCTGTTCCTTGCCGCTGCCGGTCACATCGCTGTAGCTGATCATCTTGTGGCCCAGATGCTCCAGGGACAGTGTGTCCAGGCCATGCCCCTGGCGGGAGGGGTTGAGACAGTAGGAGGCCAGCATGGTGTCGAACCAGACTCCGTCCAGGTGGATGCCATGTGTGGCCAGCACCTGCATGTCGAACTTGATGTTCTGGCCGACCTTGCGGATGACCGGATTCTCCAGCAAAGGGCGCAGACGGTCAAGCACGCTAGTGCGGGGGAGTTGACCTTCGGCGAGTTTCCCTGTTTTCGTTGCCTTGGTCTGCTGGGGGGATGAGAAAAGAGTTAACTCTTCCGGTTGGTGTGCGGTAGCCAGGTGGAAATCCACATGCCCGACCGGGATGTAATATGCCTCATGCTCCATATACGAAAACGATAGTCCGACGATCTCCGCTTGGCGCGGGTCGAGGCTGGTGGTCTCCAGGTCAAAGGCAAACTCGCCGCAGCGTTCCAGTTCCCGGACGAGCGTTTCCAGTTGTCCGGGGGTGGTGATGGTGTGGTAGCTTTCGGTCGATAGTGTGGCGCGTGCGGTCAGTTCCTTGATCAGCGAGGTGAAGCCATACTTCTTGAAGAAGGCGTTCAGTGCTTCCTGGTCCGGTTCCTGAGCTGCCAGATCTTCCAGGGCGATCTCAATCGGCACGTTGCACTCGATGGTGGCCAGGCGGCGCGACAGCAGGGCCTGTTCGCGGAATTCCCGCAGCTTTTCGCCGTTCTTCCCCTTGACCTCCGTGGCGCGCTCCAGCAGCTGATCCAGCGAGCCGAACTCCTGGATCAGTTTGGTGGCGGTTTTTTCGCCGATGCCCGGCACGCCGGGGATGTTGTCCGAGGAATCGCCGGCCAGACCGAGGATGTCCGTGACCCGTTCCGGTCCCACACCGAAACGCTCGATTACCTCGGCTACGCCGGATTGCTTGTCCTTCATGGTGTCCAGCAGGGTGACCTTGTCGGTTACGATCTGCATCAGATCCTTGTCACCGGTAACCACGACCACCCGCCCGCCGTTGGCGCTGAAACGCCCAGCCAGGGCGCCGATGATGTCGTCGGCCTCAAAACCATTCAACTCCAGTGTCGGAATGTTGAAGGCCCGCACTACCTCGCGGATCGGCCCCATCTGGACGCGCAGGTCGTCCGGCATGGCGGCGCGGTTGGCCTTGTACTCCGGATACATCTCGGTGCGGAAGGTGATCCTCCCGGCGTCGAAGACCACCGCCACATGCTGTGGATCGTAATCCTTGAGTAGCTTTAGCAGCATCTGGATAAAGCCGTAGATGGCGTTGGTGGGGTGGCCGCTGGGTGAGGAGAGGTGGCGGATCGCGAAATAGGCGCGGTAGATGTAAGAAGAGCCGTCAACCAGGTAGAGGGTGTTATCGTGCGACATGCTGAGTCCTTTGTTGTTATGAGTATATATTTTATTGTTCTTCTGGTTGGTTAGTCTTTGTCATGAACTACAGATTTGAGGACCAGGGAATTTATCTCAACAGCGATAAGAGTTCTGTTGTGCCCCTATACGCTTCAAAAAAAACTGGTGTATTTACCACTGAGCATAAAGTCATGTCTGACGCGGGGCTCCTCTAAAAGTTTCATTTGCAAATACCAAGTGCAAAGCTTGACACGATAGTTTCCACCTCAGTTGTACTGTCTCTGATCGGGAGTTTATCTCTTTACCCTGTTTACGATAATCAGTTTGAGCTCTTTATGAGCCTATTGGCGCAAGTCGCGTATTTATTTAGGGCTCAATTGAGAAATGCTCCTTATGAGCCGATCAATGTCCCCTCATGTCTCATAAATGTCTCATAAGTAAAAAATATACATGCAATAAAACAGCATGTCTCATATGTCTCAAACATGTCTCATTTCTTTCCAGCCAGAATGTAGTAGCTACCACGTTTTTCTCCCAGGCGTTCAAAAACGCCTTTCTCGACAAGATCATCAAGGTCACGAGCAGCAGTTTTGCGGATGACGCCTGCAAGTTTCTGGTACTCGGAGTTGGTAATCCGTCCAGTTCCTTTGATATGAGCCACAGCCTTCATCTGCCGTTCATTAAGGTTGTACTCGGCCAGCACCTCCGTTGTCAGCCAGTCACGCCAGACCGTGGTTGTAAACTCGCCGCCACGCATAACAAAGTCCGGTTCCGGCAGTTCATGGGTCAAGCTCTCGCGGATCATCATGAGAGTGCCGGTGCCATATTTCTCGATATAACGGGCAAGGAAGAGCGCCTCGCAGATGCGGGGGTTGCGGGCGATGGAACCGTGGGGATGGCGAAGGCTTTCCGGTGTGAGAGGCGGAGTCAGTGTGCCGGGGTTCCAGACTTCCACCCGGTCGGCAAAGACTGAAACCCGCACGGCTCCGGCGGAGGTATAGTCACGGTGGGCGATAGCGTTGACTATGGCTTCGCGGATCACATCAGGAGGAATTTCGTAGCGGACTGGCGCCTGACTGCTTTCGGCACGGGTACCGACACTGCGGTTCAGCTTGGAGAGAACAAAGTCCACTGCCATATCAACCTGCTCAAAGACGGTCTCCTTGAAAATACGATAGAACGGCACGGGACGCTGAATCTCGGTGCCGTGAAAATGCATGCAGCGCACTTCGGCGGCGGGAAGAAAACGCTGGGGATCACGCCCAAAAAGAAGGACGGCGGCATTTGTAGGCTGGTCACCAGAGAGCAGATGCAGGTGGGCAAGCAGATCAGTCACGGGGGTGTTGTCAGGCAGCGGAAACTGCCGCTCATTCCGGGCCAGACGCACAAAGTCCGAAATGGCATGAATGTTAATGTCTTCAAGGGTGGCGTCCAGGCAGGGTCTGTCTTCAAACTGTCGGGATTGTATGGCGCCGCACGCTTCGAGATGGTCAACGAGGCTGGAATAGAGGGCAGCGGTCAATTCAGGGATACTGGAAAACCGCCGCCTGATAAGCTGCTGACCTGCCTTGCGGATGAGAGACTGCATCTTCGGTTTGCGGTTTTGATCGTCCGAGCCCTTCACAAAGATCAGCCGGGGTTTGCCGGTTTCGGTGGCACGTTCAAACTCACGCTCTGTAGGCGAGACCCCCTCGCCATCCTCGAAGCCATAGTCATAACCAAAAATTCCGATATAAAGGTCGCTCCGGTCCAGTTCTTCGATATAGACGGCATCTGCCCGCCGATCACTGGCCGGGAGATTCTCAAACAGGAAGACGTTGAAGAAGCGCCGTAGGAGCGGATCACTCTCAATGAATGACTTGACCGCCCGGCGTTCTTCTGCCAGTTCATTTTGAACACTGCTGACGAATATTTTCATTTTACCAAGCACCCTTTTGGAAATTGTCCGAAGTTGAGACGAGCCCCCTTGTTTTCTCCTCCTTGTTTACTCTCTCGGGCTCTCCCATTCAGCCTCTTATACCTCGTTGCGAAGCTCCGCTTCGCAACGCAATGATTTGTGCTGACTCGGTTCCCGTGCACCTAAATAGCGACGGTTGGACTCAATAGAAAATAGATAACTGCAACTCACGAGACGTTAGCTTTACAATTGGGTTGAAAAGTAGACATCTTTTGCCTTTTGTGTGATCGAATTTCTCACGAAGGTTCCTTCTTGTTCCTTTTCAACTAGGCCTGATTCCTGGAGTTTTGTGGTGCGTTTGCCAATTAGCTGATACGTTACATCCATAAATGAAGAAATATCCTTGGCTCGCATTCTCCGGTCCTCTTGATTGAGAACCTCAAGAATCTCGATTTCCACTTCTTCAAGCATTAGTGCCTTGTCAAGGCGAGCTATCTCTTGTTTGTACTCATCTGACAGCCGGACAACAGAGCAGCGACCGTCATCACACTCAGGGCATTTCCACTTGAAGAATTCAAAATCCTTGAGCTTATCCATTGGGTACGCAGCGCCGCAACTAGGGCAACGAATTGTTTGCCGCTTGGCCAGGAACTCATGAATTGTGGTGTTAAAATTGAAACATCGCTGCACGAAATAGCTCCGGTCATCACGTCGGCTGGTTGGATAGCCCCACGGTAGGCGCTCGTTCTCACACAATCCATAGTAAAGTGCGTAAATCGAAACATCCTTACCATCTTTGTCACGCATTTGATGATAACGCGTAAGCAGGAAGTTCAACTCAAGAGATGATAAAATCTTATCTAGAGATGGGTCAACGGAGAAATGGCTAACGGGTGGGTTTGGGACATCTGCAAAATAGCTTCCGCCTATTTCCTTCGCGAGGATGCCTCGCCGCACTTCCCGAGCCTCTGTCACAATAGCATCAAGAAGTTCCTGTTGATTATGTCGATCAAGCTTCCGCTCAAAAGGTTCCAGAGCATACCGATTTCTTCGATCAAAGTACTTCGCCAGAACCTCGCCGTAATATTTCTGTGATGCAAGTCTGATGTCTGCTGGTGATATTCGACGTCCTTTGGTGACGCTATCCTGATAGCAATATTTAAGTATGTACCCCATGAGACGGGGGACATTGAAAGTCGATTCAAACAAAACCCGCATCGATTCCTCAAAAGTCGGGCGTTGCGCAAAAAAGTCTTTTATATCAAGCCCAAATTCCTTGAACCTATGGGAGAGGAGCCGAGTCGAGTAGTCTATCGCTGCGGACTCGGCAGATTGTATATCGTGGCTCTTGTAGAGTTCCGCGAAGTCCAAGCAGATTGTATCGACTTTCCCAGGATCGATACGTCCGTAATATACGCGTCCTGGATATCCAGCTATCTTGAGCTTTACGCGTTCATCACTTGAATTGTTCAGTGGAGAAAGAATTACGTCTACGAACAGTCGCTGATCTGACCAAGTGATCTCTGAGAAGTCATCGAAGAAAATGATAAGACGTCTGAGTCCCAATTCCTCAAGTAGCTGCTTAATTTCATTGAGAATATCAGAAAATGGAAAGGAACGAAGTACTGCGTCAGAGTAACTTTCGTATATTTTATTATCGGTAAGAGCTTCTTCCAAAGCTGAAAACTCTGAACTGAGATTCCCTGTCAGTTTTATGAGTGATGCATCTACTTCAGCTTTGGCTTTGGCCGTGGTACGGTGGAGTTGTTTAGTGTGGTCTTCCGTCTTCCGAGTTATGGAACGAAGAATAGGAAGTTCTGCGTCACTTAGAATACCTTCTTTTATCTTGATATGGAATAGAGCAAGTCGGCCCCTTACCTTTTCTATCAACTCTTTCTTGTTTCCAAACAGCTTTGACCAGAACGGGAGCCTTTCACATGCAATATGAAGTTCTTTAATGAGGTCAGAGAGAATTGCACTAAGAAAGGCCTTGCGTAGGAGATGCTCGCGGAGAACATCCTCAGATATATTTCGATCTTCGATCCGAGACACCGGAACACCTGATTCGCCAAGTAAATCATAAAGTGCCTTGACATCAATATAGATCGAAATATTTTTACCTTTGTCCCTTATCTCTGATTGAGCACGTGAGAATATTGTGCTCTTGCCGGTCCCTTTTCTACCAAGAACAAATGTAGTGTTGCTGGATAGTACCATCCCAAGGATACCGTCATTGGGAATTGGGTCCACGTATAGCTTATCAACTGGATGTGCCCCGAGATCATCCTCAAAGTCGCTCAGATCAGCTCGTCTGTACTGGCGGAGTGATTCTGCAATTTTTGCAAATGTCTTCTTTGCATCCTTTTCCATATTGCCTCCGGCCTATTTTGTGTAGCCTCACCAAGGTCAGGCTAGTCTTGACCTGTCTTTGCAAGAGACGACACTGGAAATTCCCTAAGCCGCCAATTTGAAGGTCATCTGCTTATATTGTTCAGGAGCTGATAGCCAATGGCAGAATGTCGTCTTTTGCGGTTATAAAAGCCTTCGATGTATCAAAAATGCGGCTCTGCGCTTCTTGTCTTGTTATGAACTGAACGAGCAAAGATGAACAAGCTCACTCTTTAGTGTCCCGAAGAAGGCTTCGGTAACAGGATTAAAAACATAATCGTTTTCAGGTTAAATCCAAAGCCTTTCATCTTGTTCATCCTGTGTATCCATGTTCAATTTAGTTTTTCTGGTAAAACGTTTGTATTGATCAGGATGAAAAATAGTCAAGTCTATTTTTCATCAGTCTGAAATATAGTCACATCAATTCTACGCGAATTATACTAATAACTGGTGGGGATAGTGTCATTTCTCTTCATTTTTATCCTCCCGCGTAAACAACACAAAGGCCATGGCCGGGCGGCGGCTGGATTCGCGCATTGCGAATTGCATGCCGTCAAAGCACCACCCCTTGGCTGTCCATTCGTTGAGTATTTCCTCAATGGCCTCTTCCGTTACCGTACCCAGTTCAATTACTTTATAACGCAGCATCACATGCCCCTCGGTGTCAGTTTTGGCCATAGTAAACAACTGTACTTTTCTCTTCAAGAAGAAACAAAAAAGGCGGCCCGAAAGCCGCCTTTTCATTTCTTACAGGCCAGTAATATCAATAGGTTTTCTCTCTTTGATTTTGAGTTATCGCGCGAAAACATTAGCAAAAACATTAGCACTTAAAGGACATATTAACAACCTGATTTAGCTTTCTATATATGCATATAGCACCAATTAGGTAAACATATAATTTGTCGTCCCTGAAATATTATAACTATCCGTATTTATTTGTTTAATATGCAATTACTATATGATAAAATCGCCAGAAATTGGAGTTACACATTCA
>MHXL01000116.1:5573-11854 GCA_001824455.1 Desulfuromonadaceae bacterium GWB2_53_15 | reverse complement strand
GATGCACAGATAGACCACCAGATAATCCACTTGACCATTATACGCTTAGGACGTACATTATATCTATGCACACATTTATTGAATTGCACCCATTTGCAACGGTTCGCGACAAGTATCTGAACGATAACGAGTTTACGGCCTTTCAGTATTATCTGACCGCCCATCCTGACGCTGGAGACGTGATTCCTCGTTCAGGCGGTTGCCGTAAGCTGCGATGGGCAATTGAGGGACGGGGAAAAAGAAGTGGTGTACGTATCATTTATTTCCTGCGCCTCAAGTCAGGACAAATTGTGCTGGTTACAATGTATGCAAAAAACGTACAGGAAAACATTGATCCCAACCTGTTAAAACGCCTCAAGGAGGTTTTTGAAAATGGCTAAACTATCCGAAAAAGAATTGGCTGAATGGGAAATCAAGCGTGATTTAAATGCCGAGCTATTGCAGGCTTTGAATGATATGAAACGCGGTGAATGGGCCAGAAAAACTGAATTCACGCCACAACAAGACGGATCAATTCGTCGAGTAATTTTGAGACGTGACGGAACAATTGAAAAAGATGAAATCATCCCAGCTGAAAAAGCTCAAGTTGCAGCAGCAAGAGCAGCGACTGGCTTGTCTCAAGTACCATTTGCTAGACTTCTGGGCGTCTCAGTGCGCACTCTTCAAGAATGGGAGCAAGGGAGAAAAATGCCATCTGGGGCAGCAGCTACGTTATTGAAAGTGGCTACGCGGCATCCGGAAGTTTTGCAAGAGTTGGCAGCGTAAATAAGTAGGTACATAAAGGGTCGCGTCTAAGTTGAGAATATTATCACTCTGGACACGACCCTTGTCTTTTCAATCAATGTCCAACACTCGGCTCCACGGGTCTCCGCTTCGCTACGCCCGTAAGCCTCAAAACCGTTCAACGGAGGACAAATGGACTTCGATGAAGATAAAATAGATGAATACACCTTGGCGCTTCTTAACCTGGTGACCCACGAAAGGCATGAGGGATTAGGTGCGAGGGCATGGAAGGGGTTTGACTGGGACACGCTGAACAGGCTCCGGAAAAATAGAAACCCATCAGGCTGATAACACAAACAAAAAACAATCCGAGGGATACTTGTTGCATGACCAGCTGTCTCTTAATCTGACCGCTATCGTTTAATTGTTCACTTACACCAACGCTATCGATATAGGCATAATGTTTGTCTGTCTTGGATATGTTATCGACATATAAGGGTTCCACATCGGTAAACCCTTTGAAGTGGCGTATCCGTTTCAGCTGAATGGAGCTTAGGTGGCTGTTGATGGCAAGACGGGCTGACTCGTCGATAAAGACGAACTGCATCCCGGCATTGAAGCAGTTCCGTGCGGTTCTTCTTGCTCCTTGCCTTGTCCGACCCGCAGGCTGACCCCATCCGGCAAAATGTCGCGGGAGAGTTGCAGCGAAACGAGGTCTTCGTCTAATTCGTTGATGTGGCGGACCGAGCTAAAAATTGAACGTCATGTTATAACTTTCTCCAAGGCCAGCAAGGCGGCCTTACGGTCGAGACCTCCGGCATAGCCGGTCAGGGAACCATCCGCCCCCACCACACGATGGCACGGGATGACAATGGAGATCGGATTGTGACCCACGGCCCCGCCCACTGCCTGGGCCGAAGGGATGCGCCCTTCATGCTGCGCCGCCAATTGCCTGGCCAGAGCACCGTAGGTGGTGAGCTCCCCAGCGGGTATGGTGCGCAAGAGCTCCCACACCGCCATTTGAAACAGGGTCCCCCTGGGGGCAAGCGGCACATCGAAGGCGCTCAGCTGCCCCGTAAAATAGGAAGCGAGTTGACCGCGCAGCTTCGCAAAAACAGGATGATCCACATCCTCCTTCCAGTCCCGGACATCTTCCGGCGCATATTTCTGCCCGACAAACCAGAGTCCGCACAAGGAGTCCTGCTCCGCCATCGCCACCATCTCACCCAACGGTGTCCCAATGTCGCATTTTAGTTTCATGGTTCGATCCTCTCTAACATATCGATACGTTGTTGTTTCGCCCCAGATGATTCCACAGGCTCAGCGTGGCATAGGAACGCCAGGGCGCCCATTCCCGTGCCAGTGCCAGTATATCCTTGGGCGGCACGTTTCCCAGCGCCTTTCTTACGCCGTAATCCGTATGCGGAAAAGCATCCGGCCAGCCCAAGGCCCGCATCGCCAGGTATTGCACGGTCCAGGGGCCGAATCCCGGCAGGGCCGCCAGGTTTTCCATCTCCCGCTCCGGATCCGCCCCTGGTCCCAGCCGGATCGCCCCCAGATGCAACGCCTCCGCCAAGGCCCGGATGGACCTGGCACGGGCGCCGGTCACCCCCAGCGGCCCCAGATGATCTTCCACCGGCTGCTCCAGGGCGCAAATCCGCTCCACGGTCGGGAATGTTACAGTCAACTCCTGGAAAGGGGTCTGGATCGGCTCGCCCAGTCGTGCCGCCATCCGCATGGCCAGGGTTCGAGCGGCCCGTACCGTAATTTGCTGCCCCAAGATGGCCCGCACGGTCATTTCAAACGGATCAAAACAACCGGGCAGCCGCAAGCCCGGCTCGAATCCACACCCCTCCCCGATCCGCATGCCAGCCAGCTTTTCCTCGATTTCACCCGGCATGCAGTTCAGGTCGAACAGAAACCGGACGCGCGCCAGCACCTGATTGATAGCCGGAAACAGGGATGAAGAAACCATTACCGCCACCACATTTCGTTCCGGGCAGTTCGCCACCGAGATCCATCCCCGCCGGTTTATGCCTTTATGGGTGATTGCCACGGTGCGGCGATAGCGGGAAGAGTCAACCTGTTCAACACCCGGTATGGCCCGCTCCACCAGAAATTTCAGGAGGGTTGCCCAGGCAAATGGTGGTCGATACGCCAGTGACAAGGTAACGGACTCTGCCGTGTCGTGCCCGCTTCCCGTTGTTCTGCGAAAATCCGCCGGGGTGAGATCATAATGCGTGCGGAAGATGGCATTCATGCGCCTGACGCTGCCAAACCCGGCATCCATGGCCACCTGCATGACAGGCAGCGTGGTTTCGGTCAGCAGTTGCTTGGCAGACAGCAGGCGTCGGGTCTGCAGCCATACTATCGGCGTGACCCCGTATTCGCGGGCAAACACCCGCCGCAGATGGCGGTCGGTTACCCCCAGTGAATCCGCCAGCTCCGCAATGGATTGATCGGACAAACCGTCGGCCTCCATGCGATGTGCAGCCAGCTGTGCCAGCCTATGTTCCGCATCCACCCGGGCCAGCCCCGGAGCCAGCTCGGGCCGGCATCGCAAACAGGGGCGGAAACCGGACGCTTCTGCTGCGGCGGCGCTTGCATAAAAGGAACAGTTCTCCGCTTTCGGTGTTCTGGCCCGGCAAATCGGCCGGCAGTAGATGCCGGTGGAGGCGACCCCGACAAAGAAACGGCCATCGAAACGGGCATCTCGTGCCTGTAAAGCGGTATAGCAGGTTTTTGCATCCAGCAGCATGCCGTGCTCCTTTCAGCTCTTAATCCTTATAAATATACCTTAGCATGGAGCAAGGTATCCATGCTCGCCGTTTTCGGACATGAAGTCAGCTTCTTCTGCGCATACTGCAAAGGCTGCCCTACTAGATGGCAGCCTTTGCAAATACCGAAGCATTTACAGATAATCATCAATCAACCGGATTTCCGCGCGTCTCCACATCAAAGATTGTCATCAACGTTTCTGGGCAGTAGGCACAAACCTCCTCATGCACCCCTGTTTTCCCTTTATGCACCCATTCTACCTTATCACCGGTCTTATCATGCACAAGCTTTACCCGTGTACCGGCTACACGCTGTAATTCACCCCACATCCCATCCATAGTCAGTAGATCGACACCACCGATTTCCACATTACTGGACAGGTTTTCAAGGAATCTGTCGATCAAGTCATAATCAAGAAAATCCTCTTCTTTCCTCCACCATTTCACGAACTGGTGGTCCGGGGTCCGATGTTCATTGAGTGTATTTACAATCTCACGTCCTCTCATGACATACCTCCTTTTCGCTTCGCCGCGAGTTCAGTCGCAGGGCACGATCGATCAACAACGTTCTGTATTTCTTCTGATTACATTATACCCCTCGAATAAAATATTTGAAAGGCAGGCCAACTATTTATCTACTTATTATCTACTAAGTAAAAAACGGGACATACTGTTTTCACAGCCTGTCCCGTTTCTGTCCTGATAGTGCATTCTATTTCGATTCAACTTACGCAGACGATATAAAACCCTTATCGCGCCCGCTGCGAACGCTGTGGATGGCGTGCTGCCGGTATCGAGGTCGAATGGGCCTTCTGTGGCTGCGATTTTGTTGAACTTCCAGCCTTTGGCGGTCCTGAATGGGTACTGTTACCACCCTGCCCAGCCGCCTTTTTGGCAGCCTGCGGCTTGCGGACCTGTGGTGGCCGTGGCGGACGGGCAAACTCGCTGTCTTTATGAGGAGCGGCCACGCTGTAGTCGAAACCTTCCACTGTACGACGCTCAAGCTGGGCGTTCAGAGTCCGCTCGATGGTACGAACCATGACGGTGTCTTCATTGGTGACCAGGGTAAATGCATCACCACTCCGAGCAGCGCGGCCAGTCCTGCCGATACGGTGGACATAGGCCTCGGGTGTGTCAGGAATATCGTAGTTGATGACGTGCGAAATCTGCGAGACGTCGATGCCGCGAGCAGCGATATCGGTCGCCACCAGAATCTGGAAGGTACCGTCGCGAAAACCATCCAATGCGGCCTGACGCCGATTCTGAGAAAGATTGCCCTGCAGCGAAGCGGCCTTGTAACCGGCCTTTTCCAACTGTTCGCCAAGTCGTTTGGCACGGTGCTTGGTGCGGGTGAACACCAGCACTGATTCTGTGTCGGTATGACGCAACAATTCCAGCAGCAATGGCGTTTTAAGATGCTGTGCAACCGGATAGAGGGCATGGCTGACCGTAACCGGCGGAGCAGTGTTGCCCACCTGTACCGTAACGGGGTCCCGCAGGATATCGCTGGCCAGATTGCGAATGTCGGGAGGCATTGTAGCCGAGAACAACAGGGTCTGGCGCTGTTGGGGGATGTGTTTTAGAATCCGGCGGATATCGGGCAGAAAACCCATATCGAACATCTGGTCAGCCTCGTCCAGAACCAGCACCTCCAGATGCGACAGATCGATGGTGCCTTGGCTGATATGATCCAGCAGGCGACCGGGACAGGCCACAACGATCTCAACTCCTCGTTTCAGTTTTTCGATCTGCGGATTGACACCCACACCGCCGTAAACGGTGATGCTTCTCAGGCGGGTCTGCTTCCCCAACTGGCTAATGGCCTCGTTGATCTGTTCCGCCAGTTCGCGTGTCGGGGCAACCACCAGAGCGCGAACACGCCCCCGTTCACCCTGCATCAAACGATGCAGAATCGGCAGTGCAAAGGCGGCTGTTTTGCCGGTACCGGTCTGGGCCAACCCCATGACATCACGTCCCTGCATAACCACCGGTATCGCCTGTTCCTGGATTGGCGTGGGGGTTGTGTAACCTGCCGCTTTGACCCCGGTTGCAACCTGGGGATGAAAATTGAATGTTTGAAACTCCATAAAACTCCTTCTTTCTTTACATTGCTAAAGCAAAAAACCCCGACTCAGGCCGGGGCTTTTCTGTATTAGTTGGCGTGATTGTATTTAAATTCGGGTGACGTTTGCAGCCTGGAGCCCTTTGGGTCCCTTGACGATATCGAACTGAACCTCATCGCCTTCGACCAGAGACTTGAATCCGTTGCCGGTGATCGCAGAGAAATGCACAAAAATGTCCTCCCCCTGATCATGCTCAAGAAATCCAAAACCCTTACTGTCGTTAAACCATTTTACCTTACCTGTTGTCATACTTCTTTCCTTTTCTGTACTGCCTTAGTGTAATTCATCCACGATGGCGCGGATGTCTGAAAACTTCTTTACGAACCCTCAGTCCCGTTCCGGTTTGCGATTGCGCAGTGCTTTTCTGCGTCTGCGACCCGCCTCAAGCTGCTTGCGCTTTTTCTTGACCGATGGTTTTTCATAATAACGGCGATTCCTGAGGTCTTTCAGGATCCCTTCCTTCTGCACCATGCGCTTAAGGTCGCGCAGAGCCTTGTCGATGTCGTTGGCATGCACGATGATATTCATGGGCTTACTCCTTACTATTTACAAACAAAAACCCCAGGAGCTTCCAAAGTCCCTAGGGTTTATTCACTTCAAAAGATGTTTCAATGTATCACAATTAATTACATGTTGTATGTAAAAAACTAAGGTATGC
>MHXL01000116.1:0-5554 GCA_001824455.1 Desulfuromonadaceae bacterium GWB2_53_15 | reverse complement strand
ACAAAGCACCGAGCACAAAACTGTGGCCCTTTTCTATTGAGCAGACAATGATCTTGTGGTATCTTGATAAGCTATTTTACCATTACTATCAACGGGAGAAATGAATGTTCGGTTCCCTTATCAAAAATATCATCGGCAGCAAAAACGAGCGCGAACTGAAGAAGCTTTGGCCGCTCGTCCATAAAATAAATGCAATGGAGGCTTCCATTGCGAAGCTTTCCGATGAGCAGCTGAAAGGCAAGACCTTTGAATTCAAGGAGCGCCATGCGCGGGGCGAATCCTTGGATGCCATGTTGCCCGAGGCATTTGCCGTCTGCCGCGAGGCGAGCAAACGGGTGTTGGGCATGCGCCACTTCGATGTGCAGCTGATCGGTGGCATGGTGCTCCATTCCGGCAAGATTGCAGAGATGAAGACCGGTGAGGGCAAGACCCTTGTGGCAACCCTCCCGGCATACCTCAACGGCATCTCCGGCAAAGGCGTGCATGTCGTTACGGTCAATGACTACCTGGCCCGGCGCGACTCTGAATGGATGGGGCGGCTGTACAACTTCCTGGGACTGACCGTTGGCGTGATCGTGCATGGAGTCGAGGACGAGCAGCGCCGTGAGAACTATGCCGCCGACATCACCTACGGCACCAACAACGAATTCGGCTTCGATTATCTGCGTGACAACATGAAATTTTCCCTGGAAGATTATGTCCAGCGCGGATTCAACCATGCCATTGTGGACGAGGTTGACTCCATCCTGATCGACGAGGCCCGGACCCCCTTGATCATCTCCGGCCCCACCGAGGAGTCTACCGACAAGTACTACATCATTGACCGCATCATCCCTCTGTTGAAAAAGGGCGAGGTGATGGAGGTTGAGGCCAATACCCTTTCGGGCAAGCGCAAGGCCTATTCCGGCGATTTCACTATCGACGAGAAAGCCAAGAGTGCCACCCTGACCGAGCAGGGCGTACTGACGGTCGAGAAACTGCTCAAGGTGGACAACCTGTACGACCCACGCAACATAGAACTCTTGCACCATACGCAGCAAGCCCTGCGGGCTCATGCCATGTACAAGCGTGACGTAGACTATGTGGTAAAAGATGGCGAGGTCATGATTGTCGATGAATTCACCGGACGTCTTATGCCTGGTCGGCGCTGGTCTGACGGTCTGCACCAGGCCATCGAGGCCAAGGAAGGGGTCAACATCGAGAACGAGAATCAGACCCTGGCCACAATCACCTTCCAGAACTATTTCCGCATGTACAAGAAACTTTCCGGTATGACCGGCACGGCCGACACCGAGGCGGAAGAATTTCACAAAATCTACAAACTGGATGTAATGGTGATCCCTACCAATCGTCCTTTGCTTCGCCCTGACTTTCCGGACGTGATCTACAAGACCGAGATGGAGAAATTTAACGCCGTTATCGAGGACATCAAAGATCATTATGCCGTCGGGCAACCATGCCTGGTAGGCACCATCTCCATCGAAAAGTCCGAGGTGCTGGCCGAGCTGCTGAAACGGCAGGGTATCCCCCACAATGTGCTCAACGCCAAGCAGCACGAGCGCGAGGCCGAAATCGTTTCCCAAGCCGGCCGCCTGAAAGCCATCACCATTGCCACCAACATGGCCGGCCGTGGAACCGACATCCTGCTGGGCGGCAATCCGGAGGCCCTGGCCAAGCAGTGGCTCCGGGCCAATCCCGAGTCCACCGATGAGCAGTACCAGGCCGTCCTGGCCAAGTGCAAGGCGGAATGCGCAGCCGAACATGACGAGGTAGTTAAGCTGGGCGGCCTGCACATCATAGGCACCGAACGCCACGAATCCCGCCGCATCGATAACCAGTTGCGCGGTCGCTCCGGACGCCAGGGCGATCCTGGTTCGTCTCGTTTCTACCTGTCGCTGCAGGACGATCTACTGCGTATCTTCGGCTCCGAGCGGGTGGCCAAGATCATGGATTTCCTCAAGATCGAGGAGGGAGAAGCCATTACCCACACCATGATCAACAAATCCATCGAAAATGCCCAGAAAAAGGTAGAGGCCCACAATTTCGACATCCGCAAACACCTGATCGAGTATGACGACGTCATGAACAAGCAGCGCGAGGTGATCTACACCCAGCGCCGGGAGATCCTGGCTGGGCAGGAGATTCGCGAAAGCTTCCTTGAAATGCTGGACGAGACCATAGAGGAGATTGCCGCATCTTATTGCATTGACAAGACCCCTGCTCAAGAATGGGACTTGAATGGCATCACCGAAGTGGTCTACAAATGCTTCAATCTTCAACTGGACCTGCCCCAGGATATGTTGTCCCGACTGAACCCCCTCAACTTTCGCGACACCCTCAAAGAGCAGGCTCATTCCATCTTCCAGGCAAAGGTAGTCGAGATGGGGGACGAACTGATCGACCACCTGATCAAGGTGATCATGCTCCAGGCTATCGACACCCACTGGAAGGATCATCTGCTCAATATCGACCACCTCAAGGAAGGCATCGGCCTGCGCGGCTATGGCCAAAAGGACCCGAAACAGGAGTACAAGAAAGAGGCCTACAACCTCTTTATGGAGTTGATCATCCGTATCCGCGAAGAGGTCGTGGAACGTATCTATTGGGTACAGGTAGAAAATCCGGACGAGGTTGAGGAGTTGGAGGAGCAGCAGCGCAGCCAGAAACTGATTTTCAATCTCTCCGGCGATGAGGAGCGGGCACATGAGCCGGCCAAAAGTCAGAAGGTAGCCGGAAGAAACGATCCCTGCCCCTGCGGCAGCGGTAAAAAATACAAGAAGTGCCACGGGAAATAGGGAGTAAAACCTATGGACATCAAAGGCTTTCAATTTTCCGCCGTTGAGGCGGCCATCAAGAAACCGGGTCGCAAGGATCTGGCCCTGATCTTCTCCGAAGTGCCGGCCACGGCCTGCGCCGTCTTTACCACCAATGCAGTCAAGGCAGCGCCGGTGTTGCTCTCGGCAGAACACATCTCAAGCGGAACGGCCCAAGCTCTGGTCGTAAACAGCGGCAATGCCAATGCCTGCACCGGCCAGCATGGCATGCTGGTGGCGCGCGACACAGCTCATCTGGTAGCCGAAAAGCTGGGGATCTCCGATGAGGCAGTACAGGTTTGCTCAACTGGCGTAATCGGTGTACAGATGCCGATGGAACGACTTCGGATTGCAATTCCCGGTCTGATCGAAGGACTTTCGTCTGGTACGCTGGATGATGTGGCCGAAGCCATCATGACCACCGACACCTTCCCCAAGATGGAAGCCCGCAGCGCTCAAGTGGGCGGGGTCAGCTACACCGTGGCCGGCATTGCCAAAGGGGCGGGCATGATCATGCCCAACATGGCCACCATGCTTTCCTTCATTATCACCGACGCCGTAGTGGAACCGGCTGTACTTGAAAAATCCTTCCGGCGAGCGGTCGACACCTCTTTCAACGCCATCACTGTGGACGGTGACACCTCAACCAACGACACATGCCTGATCATGGCCAACGGCGTGGCAGAAAATCCTGTTATCTCCACCGGATCAGCGGCGGCTCAAGAATTCGAACTATTACTGCACGACGTGCTGCTCTCGCTAGCAAAACAGATCGTCAAGGACGGCGAAGGCGCGACAAAGTTTGTCGAGATCCGCCTCACGGGGGCGAAAACTGATGGCGACGCCAAACGTGCCGCTCTGGCCATAGCCAACTCCAGCCTCGTAAAAACCGCATTCTTCGGGCAGGACGCCAATTGGGGACGCATATTTGCCGCAGTAGGTTACTCTGGTGCCGAAGTGGACCAATCGCGGCTTTCGCTACGATTTGATGACGTATTTCTGGCCCGTAACGGGGTCTTTGCCGGAGATGACGCCGAGGCGCGCGGAACCGAGGTGCTCCGAAAAAAAGAATTCGCCGTAACCGTGGACCTTGGCCTGGGCAGCGGCTGCGCAACGGTATATACATCCGATCTTACCCATGAGTATGTCAGCATCAATGCCGACTATCGAAGCTGATCCGTACCAAGCAAAGTCAGCACCTGCAGCCCCCTCACCAAGGGGGCTTTTTCAATTCACTCACAAAGAGTCCGAATATCAGAGGTTTTATTTTGCGCATTGTCCGCACCCTTATTTTTTTCTACCTGATTTCCTGTACTTCGTTGTGTGCATCCGATGACTTGATGAATGTCGGTCGCACTGCCACGATTGATTTTCTGATGGAGGATGCAATTTCCCGCGGGCTCATCGCAGGTGGTGTGGTGCTTATTGGCAACCATGCCGGCATTCTTTACAGCGCATCCCGGGGGCGACTGACCACAGCCATGGATTCGCCTCCGCTCAATGAAAGGACGATCTTCGACATCGCTTCACTAACCAAGGTGTTCGCGACAACGCCAGCGCTGATGAAGTTGCTGGAAGAGGGGCGCATCACCCTGATGGACCCACTGACGCGCTGGTTTCCGGAATTCGAAGGGACCGGACGGGAAGACATCACTATCCTCAATTTGTTAACTCACACATCAGGACTAGATGACCTCATCCTCAGCACTAATGAACCAATAAAATCAGTCACCCAAAGAGCTGCATCTCAAAAGTACTGGAAATCACCGGGAACCCGCTTCCGCTATGCAGACATAAACTTCATCCTGTTGGGTGAGTTAGTGCAACGGGCAGCGGGAGTGCCGCTCGATCGGTTCTGCATGGAACGCTTGTACGCCCCGCTGGGCTTGACCAGCACCATGTTCCTTCCGCCACGCGAACTCGCAGCAACTATCGCACCGACCCTTGGCGTGCGAAATGAGTTGATAGCCGGCGTTGTACAAGATGCGAATGCCCGGCAACTGGGTGGTGTAGCCGGACATGCCGGGATGTTCAGTTCAGCATCGGATTTGGCTATAATCGTTCGCATGCTGCTTGGCGGAGGTATCCTTGACAACAAGCGAATATTCTCTGAACGGGTTGTAACCCAAATGACCTCCCCCTATTTTTACAACAACGGCAATGTTGTGCGTGGTTTGGGTTGGGATATCTACTCACCATATTCAGCACCAAAAGGGACGTCCTTCTCTGAAATGTCCTTCGGTCATACCGGCTACAGCGGTTCATCGGTCTGGATCGATCCGCAGCGCGACCTGTTCGTGATTCTGCTAACAACCCGTCTTGACTACCGCGACAAACGTCATTTCAGCCGATTGCGCAGTAACATCTCCACACTTGCCATGACGATCTTCTCATCCGGGAAGAAAGGATACAATCTAAGCGATGTACTGCTAACCCGCTGAACCGCTTAAAACTTGACAGGTTAGAGTCGGTATGCTAATTTTTTTGCGTATTTTTCCATCTACTTAAACCGCACCCACCACACAAGGGAGGGACTGATGAGCATCAAAATTCTCCTTGCCGATGACAGCATCACCATACAAAAAGTGATTGGCATCATTTTTGGGGGTGACGACTACACCCTTACCGTGGTGGATAATGGCAGATCCGCCATCGACAAGGCACGGGAACTATCCCCCGATGTCCTGCTCATCGATGCTCTCATGCCAGGCATGTCCGGCTACGAGGTATGCGAGGCTGTC
>MHXL01000115.1:14827-15466 GCA_001824455.1 Desulfuromonadaceae bacterium GWB2_53_15 | reverse complement strand
CGGGAACAGCCGGACATCCAGCCAACATCATTATGCTGACCTGCGATGCCTATGGTGTGCTGCCGCCGATTGCACGCCTCACCAAGGAGCAGGCCATGTACCATTTCCTTTCCGGCTACACTGCCCGGGTGGCTGGTACCGAGGCTGGCGTCAGAGAGCCTTCCGCCACCTTTTCCACCTGTTTCGGCGGGCCGTTCATGGTGCTCAACCCGGCTGTTTATGGTGAACTGCTTCGTAAAAAGATCATCCAGCATAATGCTTCCTGCTGGCTGGTCAACACCGGCTGGAGCGGCGGTCCTTACGGGATCGGCAGCCGTATAAAGATTGCCTACTCTCGTGCACTGGTCAATGCAGCCCTGGACGGCACCCTTAATTCAGGTGCCTTTGAAAAAGATGCCGTTTTCGGCCTGGAGATCCCCACCGCCTGTCCGGAAGTGCCTGCCGAAGTGCTTAACCCCCGCATCACTTGGTTCGACAAAACCAAATACGATGAGACTGCCCTCAAGCTGGTCGGCATGTTCAAGGAGAACTTCACAAAGTACGCGGAGCATGTGACTGCGGACGTGAGCCGCGTGTTGTAGGCGTCATTGCTGAATGATAAGGGCGTTGCCAACCGGCAGCGCCCTTATCATTCAACTT
>MHXL01000115.1:11773-14795 GCA_001824455.1 Desulfuromonadaceae bacterium GWB2_53_15 | reverse complement strand
AGGATGGCAACCCGATAGCCTCCACAGCTCTGACAGGCTCCGAACACGGCGGTGAGTACCGTGTCGGCACCACAATCCTGGCAATGCCCCCTGCCCGGCACACGAATGATGTTCATATGGGCGCCTTCCAGCAGGGTACCGGAGCTGCAGGCCTCGAAGCAGAACTCCACCGCTTCAGGCACGACACTGCTGAGCTCGCCAATTTCAACGTCCAGAGACAATACCCGCCGGCCACCGGCGTGTTTCTCGCAAATATCGATGATGCCCTGAGTTATGGACATTTCATGCATGTCAGACCCCTGAGGTAAACGGTAGAGACAAAAAAAGCCTGCGGGAAATCCCGCAGGCTTTTATACTGAAGCTGACTTCAGTCTTAGTGTTTTTTCTCTTCAGCAGGTGCAGCAGCAGGAGCGGCAGCATCAGCAGGCTTAGCAGCGGACATAGGAGCCTGAACTGGCTTCGGTGCCTCAACAGCAGGTGCAGCAGCAGGTGCTTCTTCTTTTTTCTTGCAACCAGCAGTGAAAGCAGCGGCAAGGGCCAGTACGAGTGTCAGTGTAATCAGCTTTTTCATTGTGTCTCCTTTTTTTCTTTTGTAATTGACCATTTAAACGCTATGCGTATGGTTTTAAAATCGATTTCTGAATATACTCACTAAAATAACATTGTCAAGTTATTTTTCACATCATACATTTACGCTAATAATGGTCGTATAATCTTCCTCAGTGGTGAAAGCGGCCTTTCCGTTCGCGATGAGCCTGGGTAGGCGACTTGTGACAGCTAAAGCAGGCCATCTCTTCGACCTTCTTGGTCTCCAGGGGAGATTGCTGTGTACCTTTCAAGGCAAGATTATATTCCGGCGTCTGGAAAAATTGCCGGCCACGTTCATCCGCCACAACCGCTGGCTGATATGCAATCTGCCAATTGGTGCTGATCGCCACGGTATGGCACTGGTCACAGCCGCCCGGCGGAGGAATGCTCTTCCAGGAGCTGAACATACTGCAGCCGGTGAGGGCCATGGAAAGTCCCAAAAAGGCAATAATAAGTAGAAATTTCACGTTGCGGTTCCTTTGTATGGATGTGGTCGTAAGACTACCTTCTACCCGTGCCGGAAGCAAGACATTTTAAAATCAAAAAATTGTCCCAAGACTAACACCCTCTGCGACTACAGGCATGGTTATAGTGTAATGGGGGCCAAGGGAATGTCAATCGCAATGGATATGGCCATATAAAAGCATTTCGGCATTCCTTGTTGTCTGCCGGAGCACATCCACAGGGCGCAGCCCCCTGATCTGCGCTACGGCGCGCAGCACTTCGACAAGATACGCCGGTTGATTCGGCTGCCCTCTGAAATCTTGCGGTGTCAGGTCTGGGGCGTCAGTTTCCAGCACCAGCGACTCCAGAGGCAGTTGCCTCGCCAGACTGACCGGGCGAACGGCGTTGTCCCAAGTGACCGTCCCGGAAATGGATATGAGAAATCCAAGGCGCATGAATTCTCGTGCCATTTCAACTGAACCGGAAAAGGCGTGCATGATCCCCCGCACCTGGTGCGCATTCTCTTCGCGCAGAATCTGCAGCACTCGCTGAAAGGCACGGCGGCAATGAACAAGTACCGGCAGCCCCAGGGAGACGGCCAGGCGCAGCTGCTCCCGGAAAGCGCCTTCCTGCACCTCCAGAGGAACAGAATACAATGGATCCAGGCCAATCTCGCCGATGGCGATACCGCTGCCAGCGATTTCAGTCAGGCGGCCCAGAACATTGTCATCGGCCAGATCCGCATGCATGGGGTGAATGCCGAATGCGGGAAACACCCCGCCCTGTTCCTGTGCGATCACATTCATCCGCTCCCAACCGGCAGGATGAACCCCCGGCACCACGAAGCGGGCCACTCCTGCCAGGCGGGCTGATGCCAGCACCACGGATAGGCAGGATGCCATGGGTTCCAAATCCAAATGGCAATGGGTATCGACCAGGCCGGTCACATCTTCAGGTTGCAAATGCGGCTGTTTTGGATACACTGCTCTCGATTCTCCTGGAGTTGCCATGAATAGCGACCGTAACCCCGAACTCTCCATTATCGTGCCGGTTCTCAATGAGGCCGCTGAACTGCCGACACTATTCGCTGCCCTTGCTGCACAGCGAGCGATCCGTTTTGAGCTGCTGCTATGTGACGGCGGTTCCGTTGACGGAACGCAGCGCTTGGCCTCGGAACTGGCAAAAAAGGTTCCCTTCCTGGTGGAGATCATCCATGCGGCACGAGGCCGAGGGCAGCAGATGAACAGCGGGGCTGCCCTTGCCAAGGGGGAAGTGCTGCTGTTCCTGCACGCCGACAGCCGTTTCCTTGAACCTCAGGCCCTATCCAGCGCCATCTCAGCCTTTTGGAAGCAGGTGGCTAAAACCGGCTCCCAGGCAGTTGCCGCCCGCTTTGGTTTACGCTTCCGCCGGAGCGATACCTCTCCTTCGCCGGCCTACTTTTTTTACGAAGCCAAGGCCCGCCTGGATCGGGCCGACTGTATCCGCGGCGACCAGGGTTGTCTGCTGTCACGCACGTTCTTTGCACAATTGGGCGGCTTTGACACCTCGCTCCCGTTTTATGAGGATGTCATGCTGGCGGGACAGGTAACGCAACAGGGGCACTGGATGCTGCTGCCCACCGAAGTCAGCACATCAGCCCGCAGATTTGAGCTTGAAGGGTTCGCCACACGGCAGGTCTTCAATGCCATCATCGTTAACAGCTTTGTCGTGGGCTGGAAAGAGTTCTTCGAGTTCCTGCCCAGCCTCTACCAGTGCCACGCCAACACAGGCCGCCTGCGGCTACTTCCACTCCTGGAAGGCATCCGCACACGCCTTGCCCGGCATGACCGACGCTGGCGCCTGACCTTCTGGCAGAATACCGGACGGCATGTAGCCGCAAACATCTGGCAGATATTCTTCTGGCTGGATGTTCGCCGCAACTATCGGGCAGAGCGGACTCAAGGAAGCATTGAGACCCGCCGGCTCAGTTTCTTTCAGCAGCATCTGGAAT
>MHXL01000115.1:0-11758 GCA_001824455.1 Desulfuromonadaceae bacterium GWB2_53_15 | reverse complement strand
GTCCGGCAGGCTTAATCACAGCAGCAGCCGTATGGCTCTGGTTCCGGATGCTGCTGATCATCTTCCGTTTGAGGGAAACAGCACCTACAAGAACCAGCTGAACAGGTTTACCACCTTCTCCAGCATGCGAGCAATGATTCCCCGTTGTTCATGGTGTTCCAGAAATATTCGCCGGGAACCCATGAAGTCCTCCTGCAGCATCCGGTTGATTTGACCTCCGAAGATATTGCTGTCGATGATGCCATTGATCTCGAAATTACGGTGAAAGCTGCGCTGATCCAGGTTGGCCGAGCCAATGACCGTCCGCTCCCCATCGATCAGCATAACCTTGGCATGCAGGATCTCACCTTCCAGTTCGTAGATCTCTATCCCCTGTTTAAGGAGTGCGCCATAATAACTGCGCCCCAGCAGGCTCACCACAGGCACGTCGCACCGCGACGGCAGCAACAAGCGTACCCGCACCCCTCTACGCGTCGCCCGCAGCAGGGAGCGGATAATGCGCGGACCGGGAACAAAATATGGGGTGGCAATAATGATCTCTTCCGAGGCTGAAGCCAGACTGACCAGATAGGCACTGCGGATATAGGAACTGCGGTGGTGAGGTCCGCCACTGACGACGGTGACGCAAGCCTTACCATGTTTTGTGGTACAGGGCTGATTGTTGCCGGACATTTGCTGTCGGAGCAGATCCGGCAACTCTCCCCGTTCCATCTGCCAGGCCTCGCAGAATATGCGAACCAGCTCCTGCACGGCATTACCGCTGATGCTGAAACCTACATCGCGGAAACGCTGTAGTAAGGCAACGATGCCGGCGTATTCGTCACCAATGTTGAAACCGCCCAAAAAGGCCAGCTTGCCGTCGATCAGCGCCATCTTGCGGTGATCGCGCTTGTCAAACCAACCCACACCGCGCCTGAACGAAGGCGTGTTGAACGGGATCAGCTCGACGCCCCGCTGCGCCAGGTTCTTGAAATAGGATGACGGGGTTTCGACGCAGCCAATGTAGTCGTAAATCAGCAGGACACGCACATCGCGTTTGACAGCCTCTGCCAACTCGGCGGCAAAGGCCGTACCGGTGCGGTCATCGCGGATCAGGTAATATTCGAGGAGGACAAAATGTTGCGCCGAGCGAATTGCGGCGTGCAGCGAACGGAAGAAGCCGGGGCCGTCGGGGAAGAGTACAACCCGGTTGTGCCGGTAGGTGACCGGCAGATTTGCCGGACGAATCCGCCGGAGTAGCCGCATGATGCGCGGCAGTCGTTTTTTACGACTGAAATGGTTGTCCTTGGTCATTGCTCACCGCATGCGACGGGCAGATAATGTATCCAAAGGAAAATTTAGGCTGCGGCATAGAAACCACAGCTTTTACAAAAACGGGGCAGATTGGATCTGCCCCGTCGCTACTGCCTACGAACAGCTGCAACCTTCAGTTTTCTCACTGTTGTAAGAGAGCCTGACTCCGCACTTCTGGCACCGCCAGAAGAGACCACCTCAGCCAGGCATCAGGACCATCAATCCCTGACACTCCGGGCACACCATTTCCGTTTCCGTTTCCATGATAGGACCCCCCCGTGTTTTCGATAATTATTGCCGGAACGATCCCATCCGTCAATATATATTTCTATATTATTGCACGGAAATCTTCAGCCGGCCTACCGCCGATATTTCGGCAGCCATGGTATCCCCGGCCTGAACCGGGCCAACTCCGGCCGGTGTGCCGGTCAGGATGACGTCTCCCGGTTCCAGGGTAAAGATACCGGAGATATAGGAGATGATCTGGGGCACACGATGGATCATGTCGGACGAGGTGCCGTTCTGCTTGAGTTCTCCGTTCACCGACAGCCGCAGTTCAAGGTTGTGCGGATCCGGGATCACAGCGGCGGGAACAAAGTCGGACAGCGGGCAGGCGCTGTCAAACCCCTTGGCGATCTCCCAGGGGAGCCCCTTGGCCTTCAACTGGTTCTGCACATCGCGCAGGGTCATGTCGATGGCCACGCCATAGCCGGCCACATGTTCCATCGCCGCTTCGACAGGCACCTTGCGCGACGTCTTGCCGATCAGCACCGCCAGCTCCACCTCGTAGTGGCACTCCTGGGACCAGGACGGAATCCGGACCGCACCGTTGTCAGCGATCACAGAAGATGAGGGTTTCATGAACAGCACCGGCGCGGCCGGGGTCTCGTTGCCCAGTTCACGGGCATGTTCGGCGTAGTTGCGCGCCAGGCAGACGATCTTGCCGATGGGAAATTCCTGGTTGGTTGCGGGGATCTTTGCGGTTTTCATGGCACCTTCCTTGAAAAAATATTCGAGCTGGTCAAGCTGCGTAAGTCTGCTTAATGAGCATCGTGAAGTTTCTCACTCAACCAGACCTTGATCAGCGACTGGTAAGGTACATCACGGCTGTTGGCCGCCGTCTTGATGCTTTCCAGCAAAGATATCGGCAGACGCAGCGATATCGACTGAGTGGTCGGCTTCAGATTATGCAGTCTGACCCGCTTTGCCTTTGACCAGTCAACATACTCCGTCGAGTCATGCGTCTCCCAAAAGGCACGTTCTTCGTCTTCTGACGTAAAGGGTGGTGTCGGTTTAACTTTCTTGCTCATAAATAGCACGTTCCTTTCGATGCATATCGCGGGCAGAAATAACGCGGATTTTGCTGCCATTGAAACGCAATGTGAATGTGACATGCACTAACCGGCCGGTTTCTGTCTTGCCCAGAGCATGCAGCCTGGGCTCTGTGGCGCTGTGGACTCCATCCTCTACAAGCAGCAGGGGATCATTAAAAAATACCTGCTCTGCCTCAGCCTGGCTGACACGATGTTTATCGTTCTTGCGGCTATTGCCGTTGTCCCAATCAAAGCCGATTAACCGCGAGAAATCAATCATAAATGTATATTACCATGATATGCATTTGCCGCAACTGGATTTTTTATATCCGGTCAGGTCAAGGATGAAGTCAACCGTCTCACGGTGGGTAAAGGCGCTTTGCGCCTCCCTAGGCAAGGTTCAGGCCTACGCGGGTAGTAGTAGAGAAAGAGAGTGAGTTATTAGGTGTCGGGTAAATGGGGTGATGGTATATTGTGGATTCGAAGATAATTTTATCTTGACGTTGCATCATAAAGCTAGAGGCGATGCCACTATTGCCCATACTTCAAAGGAATGATCAGGTGATGACAACGGAAATTGGTGGGATAGCTCTTATCAGTGGGGACTAAACGGACATGGTCGGAGGTCTTGTGGTTACGAGAGGTGAAATGCGGATGATCCTCCAAGTTGCAGGGTATTTTGATCGCTATTTTTTCAAAAACTTTCGCCGGTTCACCTGCCAACAGATACCCCAGCATTGAGCCTTCCCCAGAGAACGGAGCGTAACGACATGTCAGGAAGTTGTCAGTAATTTCATTCACGTACCTGCCAACATCTCCATCAGACCTGAGAACCTTGGCCTCCATGGGCCACATAATCCTAGGATTCGATTTGAGCACAAAGGCAAGATCGTATAACGGCGGCTGTGCTGATGCTGAGACTCTTGTCTCAAATTCGTAAACACCCTGTTCAACCTGGAAAGGTTCGTATCCCGTCATACAATCGCGTACTTTGGGGGTAAGAAACTGGGTGATGTTTCGTTCCAATTGTTCGTCTACTAGCGCAACATCGACCTTTGACAAGACCCCGGAGCCAAGAAGATCATACCCCTTCCAAACAAACCCAAGCATGACGGTTGAGGAGTTTTTATTCCAGTGTGCGGCGACCGCTGAGAAGTCCGGAGTTTCCGGCCAACGTGCCTCGCCGATGGTCAACCTCCTATGCACGAGCAGGCTCCGAATCCATTGCAACGCCGAGAAGTGCCTGCTTCCGCCACAGCAGAGCGTCGGCGGCAACATCGTCCGCATCGCGAAGTGCCATTGAGCGGGTCCAGTAGCGGACTTGATCAGGCTTTATCAGGTATACCGTCGGTACATTCTTACCGTCTATTTTGACCGAATCGTACACCCTTACAACCCGTTGATAGAAGATGCCCCCTTTTGCCTTGGAGATGTCCATGAACTTCGTATTCAACTCCTGAAGACGGGCCAGAAGGTCAGGGGAGGTAATCGATTCATGGCGTACATCGTCACCGTCAGAGAAATCAAAGTGTATGGCTACCATGCGCACAGGCAGGAAGGTTACCATTTCCTGGAAAATTGTTGCCGATACATTAATATCCTCTCCGAATCCTGCCCGGAGGACTTTCAGGAAAGAGTGGCAGTAGCTTTCCAAAATCATTTCATTATTTGTGTTAGACGCTTTCCTGGTAAGGGCATATGCGGATGTGTTGTTATCTGTTCCGAAATCGGGAAGCGTATAGTCAAACAGGTCTTCAACAAGAATCCATTCACTCTCTTTAACACCAAGGGCTTGTTGGACGCGTGAATCAACATCTTCATAACTTTGAATATTGTTGAACAGGGTGGCATTTGGTTCAGCAAGGGGAATTCTGAGCAGGTCCTGTACATTGGGTTCAGGCCTGTAAGAGCAAAAACGACCGCTGGTTAAGCGTAAAAAATAAACCCCCAACTTACTGTTCAGACTAAGCGAAGCTGATCTTAATATTTCTGTTTCTACCTTGCAATGAACACTTACATAACTTTTTGAGCAGAGTATCGCCCCCGTTTTTTCATCGGAAGCTATTAAGGCCGCCTGAAATCTTCTCCGTTTTTGCTGCCATCCTTGTTTAATAATCAACTGAGGCAATCTAAAAGCATCATATTTGGTAGAGTCTTTAGAATGAGTGCGTGGATCAAAGTTTTCAGGCAAACTCTTCGCATCAATTGAGAGAAATGTATGCATCGGTAACTCTTTCGAGTCCAAAATCCGCTTGCCCAATATAGAGTTTTGAACTTTTGTTCGATCGCCACGAATGATGCCTTGACGACTTACAGTATTTCCAGCCGTTTCATAATATTCAAGATTTTTGCAGTTACGGAGGCTTTTTATAAAAGCTAGGTCACGTCTCCCGCCCCACATCAGGGTTGTCCAAACCAAAGGATCTATGGCTGCTTCATGAGGATACACAGGATTTATATCACGGGGATCAATCGTTACTCGATACTCTTCAGTTGAGTTAAAAGTTGGTTTGGGACAAATATACGATAAAGGTTCCCCAGTCGGCTGGTGATCTCTTATCGTTATAATGCATGCTGGCGAAATAGCCTTACTGAAAAGCCCAAATCTTAAGGCTGACAGGTTTACCACCTCTTCGATTTTGAAATTCTCGAACAATCTTTTTCTATAAATGGTTGCTGAGTCAATTTGATTGAAAAGCATGGCCATTGCCGGCTGCAACATCGATACAAAACCAGACTTCTTCAGCAAAGCTGCTGCCTTGGGTAAAAATAGCGGACCAACATCACCATACGTTACTTCCCACTTGTTTTCCGCCTTCTCATTCCACTCTAAAGAGCATTTCGTTACGCTGTTTTTACCCCACGGTGCATTACCGATTACCAGGTCATAACTTGCTTTATCCTCCACCGACCTGAAACCAGGGATATCATCAGCAAAGAAATCGGACGCAATCAACCGCCGATTGCGCAGTTGCGGAAACTTTACCTGATCCCAGTAATGACGCGGATCAATTGCATCGCACATGGCCAGATAGAGACTGAAGGAAGCGACCCGCACCGCATGGGGATCAATATCGACACCGAACAGGTTGCGTTCCAGCAAACCCCGTAAAATCTTTGCCTCCGGCTCCTGGCGATTGGCCTTTTTCCAACGGTGAATCAGGCGCTGATACGCCTTGACCAGGAAAATCCCTGAGCCACAGGCAGGATCCAGCACCTTCACATCCCAGTTTTCATCGTTCCACGGCAGGACACCATCCAGTATGAAGTCAACAAGGTAACCGGGCGTGTAGACAACTCCCTTCTTCTTGCCGACAAAGGTTTCATAGATACTGCTGATAAATTCAATGGGGATAGCATCGAATGAATACTGCGGCCAAAGAGACATCTGACCGCTAACCACCACAATTTTTCCGCTGACGAAATCAGCAAGCAGGCTCAAGTGTTCCGGCCTGACGTTGTCCTTTTCCTTCTGCCATTCGGCCTGCCGTTCTTCCTCGGTCTGAGCCTTGCCGGGGAACAGGTCTCCATTGAATTTATTGTTCAGCCATTGAAACAGGGCGTAACTGTCATCGTAGTTTTCTAGTATTTGCGCCAGTTCTTCATATCTTGCGGAAAGAATCCGATCTTCATACAACCTGTTCAAACGTGTTGTATCAAGTGCTGGCCTGCCTTTCGAATCCTTACGGTGGAAGAGGAACTGGACAAAGATG
This sequence comes from Desulfuromonadaceae bacterium GWB2_53_15, assembly GCA_001824455.1. Classification (GTDB taxonomy): domain Bacteria; phylum Desulfobacterota; class Desulfuromonadia; order Geobacterales; family Pseudopelobacteraceae; genus JACPFJ01. The sequence continues at coordinate 5,439 of MHXL01000115.1, read as the reverse complement.
ATGCGGGCCAGCAGATCATGACAGATATCGGAATCGAGCCCTTTGTCGTCGATAAGCTTCTGGCGTACACCCTTGAGGTTTTCCAGAAGCAGGTAGTCGGCGCAATGGTCGCGCTTGAAATGGGATTCGTTTTCTTTGAAATACTGCCCGGAAACTAGTTGTACCCAGTGCAGGGAGCGGGCGGCTTGTGACGACAGGTCTCCATGCTCTTCCGAATTGCCAAGTTCGTATCGTTTTATCTGCGCCTTGAATGGGTTGTTTTCGTTGGTGCCGGGAGGCTCTTCGCAACACGACCAAGCCCTTACAAGACCCGGTTCGATGGTGATGAGTAGTGGAGCATAGCTGAAATTCCAGGCAAGCCGGTGCGCTTCCTGTAGGGTTTTTTCAGAAGCTGTCCGCTGGAACTCGCACACAATTGCAAGGGGAGATTCCGTGGCATCGTCTTCGGGGCTTGCCGCCAATATTCCAACCCTGACACCAGTGCCATCCTGCAATCGCTCGATGGCCTTTCCCAGTTTGTCTTTGGCAAGTTGGGCAAAGACATTCGGGCCTGCGCCGGAAGGATTGAGAATCTGTTCCGGTGTAGGCCAGGCGAATTGCTTATAGGCTTCGTAAAGGGACATGGCGACTGTTTACCTTGTGATCATTCTGAGCGAGTTTTAGCATAAAACGATTAGATTTTGGAAACATTCCATTAGCAACTGCGTATTTTTTTGATGGCTTTATATAATCACAGTGTTACGACAAAATAAGTCCTGTCATGGCAGTTATCGCTCTTGAATTGACGAGAGGACTACCATTTTATTAATCCTAAGGCTCTATTCACCACTCAATGCCACCTCCGCCGCAAAACAAATTGGCCTTACCCGAACCCCGGACATCCGGTTTCCCCGGCTTTTTTCCGCGAATGCGGATAATCCCGGCAAATCTCCGGGTTTAACATCCTGTATCCGGCAGACGTACTTGTTCTGGTGTGGTAACTTATGCAGCCAGGGGCAGCTGCTGACATAATCGCCGGTCCCCGGATGCATCCAGATATCGTAGACTCCAGGTGCTATCTCAACTACCCATTCGAAGAGATCGTCACGTCCGTGCTCCTCCCACAAGGCAATACCTTCCTCCGTCGCGCACGTCTGTTAAGCACCGAGGTTAAGGCAGCAGTGACCACATTGCGTACAGGTAAACCCTTTTGGTGGCATTTGACCTCCCACTAAAATCAAAAAAGCCGCCCAATCAGACTAACGCTGAGCTGGACGGCTTTGAATTCAACTTTGATTTGCTTCGTCGACAGTCACAGCAGACTCTCCCCGGTCATCTCCTGCGGCTGTTCAATCCCCAGCATCTTGAGCATGGTCGGGGCGATATCCGCCAACCGGCCACCCACGCGCAGCTTGGCACCCTTGCGGCTGTCGTCCACCACCACGAACCAGACCGGGTTGGTGGTATGGGCCGTGAACGGCTCGCCGTTTTCACCGATCAACTGCTCGGCATTGCCGTGATCGGCCGTGATCAGCGCGGCCCCTTTCTTTTCAAGCACTTTGGCCACAATCCGGCCTACACATGCATCCACCGCCTCCACCGCCTTGATGGCTGCCGACTCGATGCCGGTATGGCCGACCATGTCGCAGTTGGCGAAGTTGAGCACGACCACGTCGTAAACATCCTGATCAAGGCGCGCGAGCAGTTCGTCCGTGACGAGGTAGGCGCTCATCTCCGGTTTCTGATCATAGGTGGCGACCTCTTTGGGTGAGGGGATCAATACGCGTTCCTCGCCGGGAAAGGGAACCTCGCTGCCGCCGTTGAAGAAGAAGGTCACATGGGCGTATTTCTCGGTCTCGGCGATGCGCAGCTGTTTCAACCCGGCAGCGCCCAGCACACCGCCCAGGATATTGGTCAGCTCAGTGGAACCAAAGGCGATCGGCAGGCCAAAGGTGGCGTCGTACTCGGTCATGCAGACATAGCCGGAAAGTTTAGGCCAGCAACGGCGCTGGAAGCCGTCGAAACCGTCCAGGGCAACGGCACGGGTGATCTCGCGGGCCCGGTCGGAGCGGAAGTTAAAGAAGATGAAACCGTCGCCATCCTTGACGGTTGCTACTGGCGCGCCATGCTCGGCAATCACAGCCGGCAGTACGAATTCGTCATGCACCCCGGCGGCGTAGCTTTGCTCGATAGCCTCCTGTGAAGAGGAGCGCAATACTCCCTGACCGCAGACCATGGCGTTGTAGGCCTTTTCCACCCGCTCCCAGCGGTTGTCACGGTCCATGGCGTAGTAGCGCCCCATGACCGTCGCGATCCTGCCACAACCGATCCTGGCGATCTCGGACTCCAGTTGGACCAGATACTCGGCGCCGCTCTGGGGCGGCGTATCACGGCCATCCAGCAGGCAGTGCACGAAGACATCGGTCAGTCCTGCTTGTTTGGCCAGTTCCAGCAGGGCATACAGGTGGGTGTTGTGGGAGTGTACCCCGCCGTCGGACAATAGTCCGGCCAGGTGCAGCCGGCCGCCGGACGCCTTGGTTTTGGCAATGCATTCCAGCAGCACCGGATTGGTGAAGAAGTCGCCATCCAGGATCGCTTTGGTGATGCGGGTCAGATCCTGGTAGACCACCCGGCCGGCGCCGATATTTAGGTGCCCGACCTCGGAGTTGCCCATCTGCCCCTCAGGCAGGCCAACCGCCATGCCGGAGGTGTTGATCTGTACGTGAGGATACTCAGCCAGCAAGCGGGTCAGGTTAGGGGTTTTCGCCAGGGCTACGGCGTTGTGAGCGGGGTTGGGGTTGATCCCCCAGCCGTCGAGAATCATCAGCAGGAGCGGTTTTTTAGACATAAAATCTCCATACGGTTAATGGTGATAAGGTTCACCATTCAAGATTGTAAAAGCCCGGTAGATTTGCTCCAGCAGGAATACCCGCACCATCTGGTGGGTGAAGGTCATGCGTGACAGGGCCAGCAGCTTGCCCCGGCGACGAAACTCATCGGAAAATCCGTAGGCCCCGCCGATGACGAACACCAAGTCACTGCTGCCCGCATCGCGTTGTTTACCGATGAAGGCGGCCAGACCGGGTGAGTCCAGCTGTTCGCCCCGTTCATCCAGCAGAATCAAGGTCGCGCCGGACGGAATCTGCTTCTCCAGCCGCTCGCACTCGCGACGGCGCATCTCTTCGGCCTCGGCCCCTTTTTCATCGCGGATGTCGATCAGTTCCAGAGGAGAATAACGGCGGATACGGCCGGCATAATCGCTGAGCGCATCCTTGACCCAGGGATCACGGCTTTTGCCGACCCACAGCACGCGCAGCTTCATAGCGCAGCGCTTGCATAGAGGATTCGATTTCGAGCTGAGAACAAGGCAGCCAGGAGGGGCCGACGCAGGCCCTCAGCCGGCCTTTGGCCACCCTCTCCCGGAGAGAGAGGGTAAATAAATGCCCTCTCCCCCTGGGAGAGGGATAGGGTGAGGGAAAACGTCGATGCGAGACTCGAAGATGCAACGTCGTTATCAGTTAGAAGGCAAATCCTTCTCAAAAATCGCTTTCCTTGCGGGCCTCACGGATAGCCTTGGGCAATTCCAGCTCCGGCGCCATGCTCCACAATCCGTCAAGATCGTAGTAGTGCCTGAGCGGATCATGAAAGATATGAACGAGTACATCGCCATAATCCATGACGACCCACTTGCCTTCATTTGCCCCTTCAATGTCATTGACCTTGCCATACTTCTTGAGTCCGGTGCGGATGCTGTCGGTAATAGCCTGCACCTGGCGGTCCGAACCGCCCGAGATGATCACCAGATAATCGGCGATGGAGGAAACCTTGGAGATATCCACGGCGCGGATGTCGAAGGCCTTTTTGTCGAAGGCCAGCTCAGCGCACTTCAGTGCGCGTTCGCTGGAGGTCAGGGACTGTTTTTCTACGGTTTTAAGAGTTTTTACGGGCATTCGGTATAGATCCTTTGCTCCTTGATATAAGCCTCTACATCGGGCGGGACGAGATAGGTGACGGAACGCCCTGTTGCAGCCAGTTGGCGGATTTCAGTTGATGAGATGTCCAGCGGACACCCTCTCAGAAAATACACATGTTGACCTGATTGATGCTCCAGCCTGTTGAATTTGGTATTGTAGCTGAACTGTGCTTGGATGGCAATCGGCAGGACTTTAGCCGGGTTGCCGACCGGACGCCCGGGACGCTCGATCACAATCAGGTTGCACAAAGGGAAAATCTCGGCAAAACGGTGCCACAATCCGATCTCCAGAAAAGAATCACTGCCGATGATAAAGAACAGCTCATCACCGGGATGGTCGTTACGAAAACTGTTGATGGTGTCGATGGAGTAGGATTTCCCCGCCCGGCGGGCCTCGATATCCGACAGTTCAAAGGCCGGGTTGCCGGCAATGGCCAACCGGACCATCTCATAACGCTGCTCGAACGGCACCTCACCGGCCAGCGGCTTATGGGGCGGATCAGCGGCCGGGATAAAGACCAGTCGGTCGAGGGCGCATAACTCCCGGGCCTCCTCTGCAATGCGCAGGTGGGCCAGGTGTACCGGGTTAAATGTGCCCCCCATCAGGCCAATCTTCATGTCATCAGAATCTTGTTCTTGATAATCAGCATCTCAAATGCCAGCGACGCCTTCCTGACCAGCTTCTGCAATTCAGCCAGCCGTCTTCCCAGGGCATCCATATCGGCCGATACCAGCACGGCGGCCACTACCTTGTTGAGCATGACAATCGGCAGGACCAGCAGCGAGGTTTCGGAACCCGCCTTCAGCGCCTGGAGGATCTGACGATTTTCGGGGGTATTGATCAAAGCTCCCATGGAAAAGTTCCTTGTCTCGACAATGTCCCGCATTACCGACGGTTTGCCCAGTAGCAGGCTCAACTCTCCGAAACCGGACAGCAGTTCTCCGCCGGTAACCGCACGCCACCCCACGGCAGCATTGCCTCGCACAATGAACAGCGCCCCGGTGGTAAATTCCTGCCCCAGATATTTAATGAATATATCGGCGATTTCGTCACGTTCCCTGGCTGCGGCAAAAGCGAACGAAAGCTTGTCGATCGTGTAGCGGCCCAGCTTCTCTTCCTGCGTGACCAGCTCCTCGGGCAGATCGGGCAAGGAGCCAAATCCTTCGAATTCAGCCGGTATTTCAATATTGAGCAGCTCACCATCTTCTTTTCGATAGGTTACCGCGATCGGGTCATGAGTCGGCCCCTCGTCGGGTAAGGTTCCCTGCTTCGGCGCAGCCGCACTCTTGAATCCACCCGATACCCTCAGATAGCGCATGTCACGTTGGATCTGGTAATATTTCTCCAGTGCAAAGGCGATCCGGATATCCGGGGCAATAAAGGGCTGGATGATATAACCCGTTACGAATGCAAGCTCGTCGATGGCAGTGAAGTCGGTTGGATCTGACATGGCGATACTCAGACGCTTGTTTTCCAGCTTGAAGGG
>MHXL01000114.1:4243-6399 GCA_001824455.1 Desulfuromonadaceae bacterium GWB2_53_15 | reverse complement strand
AGGGATTGGCACGGATCGTAGGCGAAGTGCGCACCGGCGCCGATTCAATCGCCACGGCCACCGAACAGATCTCGGCCGGCAATGCCGATCTGTCCCAGCGCACCGAGGAGCAGGCTTCGGCCCTGGAGGAAACCGCTTCCAGCATGGAGGAGCTGACCTCCACCGTCAAGCAGAACGCCGACAACGCCCAGCAGGCCAATCAACTGGCGATCAGCGCCAGCGGCGTGGCCGTCAAGGGTGGCGATGTCATCAACAAGGTGGTTCGCACCATGGAATCCATCACCGACAGTTCACGCAAGATCTCGGATATAATTGGCGTCATCGACGGTATCGCCTTCCAGACCAACATCCTGGCTCTGAACGCAGCAGTCGAGGCGGCCCGAGCCGGTGAACAGGGCCGCGGTTTCGCCGTCGTGGCGGCTGAGGTGCGCAGCCTCGCCCAGCGCAGTGCGGCTGCGGCCAAGGAGATCAAGACCCTGATCGAGGATTCGGTCAGCAAGGTGCAGGATGGCAGCCGGCTGGTGGAAGAGGCCGGTCATACAACCCAGGAGATCGTTACCAGTATCAAACGGGTGACCGACATCATGGCCGAGATCTCGGCCGCGTCGCTGGAGCAATCCAGCGGTATCGAGCAGGTCAATACCGCCATCACCCAGATGGATGACGTGACCCAGCAGAATGCCGCTTTGGTCGAGCAGGCTGCCGCGGCTGCCGAGTCGCTGGAGGAACAGGCCCTGCAGCTGGTGCAGGTTGTCACCCGTTTCAAGCTTGAAGAGAACGGCAAGGCTCAGAAGGTCGTGACGGAAAAAAAGGTCCGGCGGATAGAAGCACTGCAACCCAAGACCTCGGCCAAAAAGTTCGGCCAGCTGGCAGCCCCTAAAAAACAGAAAAGAATGGATGCTCCGGCTTTGACTGCACCCAAATCCGGCGAGCAGGATGATGACTGGAAGGAATTCTAACGGACTGAACCTTTTTAGCAAAAACTGGATAAGGGGAGCAGGGAATGTCGGTTCAAGCTGATATTAAAATACCGGCATTCGGAAGAACCACTGGTGAAAGGGATTTGTACGTGTTCCCTTTCACCAGTGAGGACTTCCACCGTATCAGAAGCCTGATCTACAGGGTCGCCGGCATTTCCCTGGCCCCATCCAAAAAGGATCTCGTTTACAGTCGTCTGGCCCGCCGACTCAGGGTCAGGCAGATAGACTCATTCAGCGCATACATACGTCTACTGGAAAGTGGCGACCTGCAGGAGCGTGAGGAATTCATCAACGCCCTCACAACCAACATGACCTCTTTTTTCCGGGAGGCGCATCATTTCCCGATCCTTTCAAGACATCTCGGCATTCTGCCAAAATCCACTCCGATCTCGATCTGGACCTGCGCCTCATCCAGCGGCGAAGAGCCATATTCGATCGCCATGACGGTTGTGGATCACTTCAAGAGTTTCAACACCCCGGTCAGAATACTGGCAACGGACATCGATACCAATGTTCTCGAGAAGGCCAGGCGCGGTGTCTATCCGCTCGACCAGCTGAAAAAACTTTCACCGGATCAGTTGAAACGCTTTTTTTTGAAGGGCGAAGGGAATAATGACGGCTTTGCCAAGGTAAAGCCTGAACTGCAGCAGATGATCACCTTCCGGCGTTTTAACCTGCTGGATGCGCAATGGGCGATACGCGAGAAGTTCGATGTCATCTTTTGCCGCAATGTAATGATCTATTTTGACAAGAATACCCAGTATGAAATCCTGAAAAAGATGCAGCCCTGCATGCAGCCCCACGGGCTGTTTTTTGCAGGTCATTCGGAGAGTTTCCACCATGCTGCCGACCTGTTCAAGGTGTGCGGGAAAACTGTCTATTCACCGAAGCACTGACAGACATGCACAGAGGCCGATATTTTTCCACAAGCAGCTATTATGATCGAATATTCGGCGCAAAGGCTGTTAAGATACTTCCCGGCCAGTATCATGCAACCGATGATGACACCATCATAACAACCGTGCTGGGTTCATGCGTTTCAGTATGTCTTTATGATGCCGTCAACGGCGCAGGCGGCATGAACCATTACATGCTTCCGGGGGATACGGGTGAACTGAGCAAATCCGGAAACGGCTCTGCCCGCTACGGAATCCATGCCATGAAACTGCTGATCGA
>MHXL01000114.1:0-4221 GCA_001824455.1 Desulfuromonadaceae bacterium GWB2_53_15 | reverse complement strand
GATCATGCCAATCTGGAAGCCAAGGTTTTCGGCGCCGGCAAGGTGATGGACGGTATGAGTGATGTCGGCCGGCAGAATGCCGATTTTGCCATCCGTTATCTGAAGTTTCACAAGATCAGGATAGCTGCGGTTGATGTGGGTGACACCTGCCCGCGTAAAATCTATTTTTCACCTGCCACCGGACAGGTATTCGTGAAACGGATTCAAAACCGGGCACTGTCTCCCGACCTCTTTCAGTCATTACAGTTCCCTCTCCATGAGGGAGAGGGTTAGGGTGAGGGGGCAATGGTGGATTTGCGGCATTTTTACCCCTCATCCGGCCTACGGCCACCTTCTCCCTCAGGAGAAGGTACTCCAGAAGATCAGTACTTTTTAGGACGGGATAACGATATGTCGATCAAGGTTCTTATCATAGACGATTCAGCCCTCATTCGGAGCCTGCTGACCGAAATCATCAACAAACAGCCGGATATGGAGGTGGTGGGAACCGCCCCCGATCCGCTGGTGGCCAGGGAAAAGATCAAGGCGCTCAATCCGGATGTTCTTACCCTGGATGTGGAGATGCCGAAGATGGATGGGCTTGCCTTTTTAGAGAAACTCATGCGTTTGCGTCCGATGCCGGTGGTGATGGTGTCGTCCCTCACTGAAAAGAGCTCTGCCATTACCCTGCATGCCCTGGAACTGGGCGCCTTTGATTTCGTCACCAAGCCCAAGATTGACATTCGCAACGGCCTGCAGGAATATGCCCAGGAACTTACCGACAAGATCCGCGGGGCTGCCAAGGCGCGTTTAAGGCAGCCAGTGCCGAGAAGTGCCGCACTCATCACGGTTGAACAAAAAAACAGCGCCGATGTAGTGCTGGCTGCCGAGCATCGGACTTTTACCACAACGGAAAAGGTTATTCTGCTGGGCGCCTCCACCGGAGGTACCGAGGCGCTCAAGACTCTTTTGGTGGACATGCCTGCTGATTGCCCCGCTATTCTGATCACCCAGCATATGCCGGAAACATTTACCAAGACCTTTGCAAAACGCCTCGACAGTCTCTGCAAAATAGCGGTAAAAGAGGCCGAGCATGGGGAGCGGGTGTTGCCTGGGCATGGCTACCTGGCTCCCGGCAATCGTCATCTGCTGCTGAAGAGGAGCGGCGCCAATTACATAACCGAACTTTCCGACGGACCCCCGGTAAGTCGTCACCGGCCATCGGTCGATGTCCTGTTTCGCTCGGCAGCCAATTGCGCCGGCAAGAATGCCATTGGCATCATCATGACCGGCATGGGGGATGACGGTGCCAACGGCATGCTGGAGATGCATCAGGCCGGGGCCTGTACGCTGGCCCAGGATGAAGAGAGTTGTGTGGTGTTCGGTATGCCCAAGGAAGCCATAGCCAGGGGTGGCGTTGATGAGGTAGTCCCGCTGCAGGATATGTCCCGACATCTGCTGCAGTGGCTGTCGGCGCAAGGCAAGCGCGGTTTCCGGGTCTGATCATGCTGACCCTGACAAACAGGTTGCAAAGCACGACGAGGTGCCAATGAAGCAAAACAATACAGACTTGCCTGCTGATGATCTGGCTGCCGGTATTGCCGAGTTGGAGGGCCTGCTAACCAGGCTCAGCAAGGGCGACACAGGGTTGCGGGCAACCGTCAATTCAGAAAACGACGTCTTTGCCGGCCTGAAAACACTTTTTAATCAACTGGCTGAGCATATCCAGGAGACAAACGATTATGCCCACGAGATGGCAATAGGGCTTTGTGAGCATTATGATGCCCTCAGCCGGATTGCTGGTGGGGACTTCTCCGCCCGTGCAACAATGGATTCCGGGAATGAAGTGGTTGCAAAACTGGGTGAGTTGATCAACAGGGAAGCTGATGTCCTTACCGGAGCTATTTCCCGTGCGCAACGTGCCGAGGAGGATAAACAGGCTCAATTGCATCTTCTGCAGACGCTTATTGATACAATACCGAGTCCCGTGTATTACAAGGACAAGGCGGGGCGTTATCTCGGCTGCAACAAGGCTTTTGAATCCGGTGTCGGGATGTTGCGCGATGTGCTGATGGGAAAAACGGCCAGCGAAATCTGGCCTGCTGATCAGGCCGACTTGTTTCAACTGCAGGACCAGGCGTTGTTTGAACATCCGGGGATACAAGTTTACGAGGAAACTGTCCACAATGCAGACGGAACACTGCATGAGATGGTTTTCAACAAGGCCACCTTCCATAATGAAGATGGCTCGTTAAGCGGCCTGGTGGGGATCATGCTTGACATCACCGAGCGTAAACGTGTCGAAGAGGCCGCGGCATTTCAGAATATTCTGCTGTCCACACAGCAGGAGGCCTCGATCGATGGCCTCCTGGTGGTTGATGAAAACTCAAGGATACTTTCCTTCAACCGCCGCTTTGTCGAGATCATGGGCATACCGCCCCAATTGCTGGAGACAAAGGAGGACGAACCGGTCTTGAAGTACGTGACCGGTCGCATGGTCGATCCTCAAAGGTTTCTGGAGAAGGTGAAATACCTGTATGAACATCGGCAAGAAAGTTGTCGCGATGAGATAGTCATGTGCGACGGCAAGGTCTTGGATCGCTACACTGTGCCACTTTTGGGTGCCGACAGGCGGTATTATGGCCGGCTTTGGTCATTTCGGGATATTACCGAGCGCAAGGCGGCCGAAGAGGACGCAAGAAATGCTTATCAGCAGTTGCTGGACATTGTTGAATTTCTGCCGGATGCCACTTTTGTGGTGGATAAGGAGAAGCGGGTAATCGCCTGGAACCGTGCCATCGAAAAAATGACCGGTCTGAAAAAGGAGGAGGTGATCGGCAAGGGTGATTACGTTTATGCGATCCCCTTCTATGGAGAACGCCGCCCGATTTTGATTGATCTGATTGATGAGAACGTTGATGACATCAAACTTAATTATGACTTTATCAACGTAGAAGGAAGAACCTTGTTTGCCGAGACATTTGTTCCGTCATTCCGCAATGGTAAAGACCGTTATCTTTGGGGTACTGCCACGCCGTTGTTTGATAAGCATGGGCGAACTGTCGGAGCAATAGAATCGATCCGCGACATTACCGAGTACAAGCGGACTGAAGAGCAAAGGTCACAAATGGTGTCGCAGCTCCATCATGCCCGCATGATGGAATCCTTTATGATCCGGCTGGGACATGACCTGAGAACACCGCTCACCCCATTGATGATCCTCCTCCCCTTGATCGGGAAACGGGTTGTTGATCCTGAATTGGTCAAGCTGGTTGCCATCTGCAGCAAAAGCTCGAGCTCCTTGAAAAAGCTGGCGGATAAGGCCCAGTTGCTGGGCAGCCTCTCCGCCCCGCTCAAGACCGATGAGTTGGAGCGCATCACCCTTTCCTCTGTTTTAGAACGGTCCCTTGCCGATTGTGCCGACAGCATGGCCCAAAAGAATCTTGACTGTCAAAAGGCCGTTGATCCTAATATCGTTGTTCAGGTCATGCCGGACCAAATTAAAGAGCTGATTGACAATTTGATTTCGAATGCAGTCCACTTTTCGCAGGAAAACGGTGTCATCGGAATCACGGTCGAACAGCACAACGAAACAGTGACTGTAGCGGTACATGATGACGGCATCGGTCTTGACCCCGCTCATCTGGAACATATCTTCGACGAGTTTTTCAAGGCAGATGAATCCCGCCATGACCTGGATGCCCCTGGTCTGGGGCTTACCATCTGCAAGCGGATTGTTGATAATCATCAGGGCCGGATCTGGGCTGAAAGCCCTGGATTAGGCCAGGGAACCACTATCAAATTCGCCATTAATGAAAAAATGCCGGCCACCGGGGTAGCGTATAAAAGTAGCTTGCTAAGGCGCGCATTATGAACACGATTACCAAATATATTCTGGCAAGCTCCGTTGTCGCCATCCTTACCGTCACGCTGTTTGGGGTCTACTCTCTTAATCAGTACCAGGCGTATGAAATCAGAGAGGAAAGTGAAAGACGAGAAGCGTCTATCAGGGTCTTCTGGCAATTTCTTTATGAGAAGGGGCCGGAAATCAGGGTCGTCAACGGAAGCCTGCAGGTGGGCAACTATATTGTCAACGGCAACTTTGAAGTGCCGGACAAGGTGCAGAAAATATTCGGAGGGGTGGCGACGATCTTCATGGGGGACGAGCGGGTTTCCACCAATATGCTGAATGCCGCAGGGGAGAGGGCCTTGGGCACCAAGTTGTTTGGACCGGCCTACGAC
>MHXL01000113.1 GCA_001824455.1 Desulfuromonadaceae bacterium GWB2_53_15 | reverse complement strand
GGATCCGTTTCCGCTTAGCCCAGATGAGACCACATACCGTAAAATCGAAGGCTCAGAGAAATACGTGACCGTTGAGAAGTTCGCCGACAAGGATGTTGTCAGGGTCTGTCCTGAAGCGCTCTCAATTTTGGCCAATGAAGCCATGCGGGATGTTTCCTTTCTGTTGCGCCCAGCCCACAACGAGCAGGTCGCCAAAATCCTGCGCGATCCGGAAGCCTCCATGAACGACAAGGGCGTGGCCCTGGCCTTCCTGCGCAACGCTGAAATCGCCGCCCAGTTTGACCTGCCGGTCTGCCAGGACACCGGCACAGCCACCGTAGCCGCCAAAAAAGGCCAACAGGTCTGGACCGGCGTCAAGGACGAGGAGTGGCTCTCCAAAGGGATCTACAAGACCTACACCGAGGAAAACCTGCGCTACTCCCAGACCGTGGCCCTCGATATGTACGAGGAGATCAACACCGGAACCAACCTGCCGGCCCAGATCGACATACTGGCCACCGACGGCGATTATTACAAGTTCCTCTTCATGGCCAAAGGTGGCGGCTCCGCCAACAAGACCATGCTCTATCAGGAAACCAAGGCCCTGCTCACCCCGGGCAAACTGGAAAAATACCTGATCGAAAAAATGAAATATCTGGGCACAGCAGCCTGCCCCCCCTATCACATCGCCTTTGTCATCGGCGGCACCTCGGCCGACGCTTGCATGAAGACCGTCAAACTGGCAACAGCAAAGGAACTGGACGGCTTGCCTACCAAGGGCAATGAACACGGCCAGGCTTTCCGCGATATCGAACTGGAAAACAACTTGCTGGAAGCAGCATACAAGCTCGGCATCGGCGCCCAGTTCGGCGGCAAGTACTTCGCTCATGATGTGCGCGTTATCCGCCTGCCACGCCACGGCGCATCCTGCCCGATCGGCATGGCGGTTTCCTGTTCGGCCGACCGCAACATCAAGGCCAAGATCACCAAGCAGGGCCTGTTTGTCGAGGAAATGGACCGCAACCCCGGCCGCCTGATCCCCGAGCAGTACCGCGGCAAGCATGAGCATGGCGTCAAGATTGATCTGAACAAGCCGATGAAGGAGATCCTGGCCGAACTGACCAAACATCCGGTATCAACACCGCTGCTCCTGAGCGGGACCATTGTTGTCGGTCGCGATATCGCCCATGCCAAGTTCAAGGAGATTATGGACAGCGGCAAGCCGCTGCCTGAGTACCTGTTGAACCATCCGATCTACTACGCTGGTCCCGCCAAAACCCCCAAGGGCAAGGCCTCGGGCTCCTTTGGCCCGACCACTGCCGGCCGCATGGACTCCTACGTGGATGAGCTCCAGTCCAAGGGCGGTTCGCTGATCATGATCGCCAAGGGCAATCGCAGCCAGCAGGTAACAGACGCCTGCAAGAAATACGGCGGGTTCTACCTGGGCTCCATCGGCGGTCCGGCTGCCGTTCTGGCTGAAGAGAACATCAAGAAGGTCGAGTGTATCGACTTCCCGGAACTGGGCATGGAAGCGGTCTGGAAGATTGAGGTGGAAAACTTCCCCGCCTTTATCCTGGTGGATGACAAGGGAACTGACTTCTTTAAACAGCTTGGGCTTTAATTTTATTTGACACAATGACAAACGCCCCCGGTTGCTCGTGCGACCGGGGGCGTTTTACTTCATTATTCTTATGCACTGAAACGGCTAAATCTCACCAAAACTCTCTAGTTCATCAACCGAGAACATCCGGTCGATATCCATGATGATCAGCAGGCGATCAGCGTGGTTGAAGACACCGGTGATGAACTCTTGACCGATGCCGCTGGAGAGAACTATCGACGGCGGCGGCTGGATCTCGCTGCTGTGGATACGAATGACTTCCGAGACCGCATCCACAATAAAACCGGTCAGGCTACCGACAACATCCATGATGATGATACGGGTCTGATTGTTGTTATCATTATCAATAAGCCCGAAGCGCTTGCGCATGGATATGATCGGGATAACCTTGCCGCGCAGATTGATGATTCCCTCGACATGCGGCGGGACGTTGGGCATCTTGGTAATGGTCGGCATACGGATGATCTCGCGAACCTTTAACACCTCCACTCCGTACTCTTCTTCTTCCAGCATAAAGCTGACCAGTTGTATCAGTTCGTCATGTTTTGCTGCATCGTCCAGTTTAACCAATGCGTTAGTGGACATATGGAACTCCTTTTTATTGACCATCCCTCAACCACCTCCTCAAACATCAAAAGCAGGGGCTGCGGGCGGTTCGGTTCTGGGTTAAAGTTCAAACTAACTACATTCATTTTTCAGCCACACTGTTTTTCCAGCTGATCAAGCATAGCCATCAAATGCTGCGAATTGGACACCATCTCCTGGCAATGCTTTGCCGCAGCTATCTTGTCTCCTGCGTTGTAAGCGATTATCGCCTGTTTGCCGAGTTCGTGTACCTTTCCGTGAGGTTCACTGAGCTCTCTGAAAACAGCAACATTGCCACATTTTTCTTGCCCCTTGGTTTGGTACCACTTGCCAAAGGCACAAGTGAGGTGCGTGGGCAGATTATTGGGATCAAGGCGCTGGCTTCCATCCAGATGTGACTTGATCTTGCCCGTGTAGATCATGTGAGCGCTTTTTGCCTTCCTCAAGCATAGCAACAGTGATTCGTCGATGGTCAAGCTCGCAAGCACGGTAGTCAAGGAATCTGCAAGCATGTTCAGCTTGTTACCCTCAACTGTCGAGTTATGCGCGCTAGTCGACGTCTGGCTTGAAACCTCGGTAATCTGAAGGATATTCTTGCTGATCTCGCTGGTGGTTGCGGTTTGTTGCTCGGCGGCAGTGGCAATCTGGTTTACCTGCATCGACAGACTGTTAATCTGCTCAAGTATGGTATTCATCGCATCACCTGATTTACCGGCCTCTTGTGTACCACGCTCGACTTCATTAACGCCTTCCTTCATGGCGGAAACAGCAAGTTTGGTTTCGGTCTGGATGGCCTTGATCATTTCACCTATTTCGCGGGTGGCCTTGGTGGTCCGTTCAGCAAGAGCCCGCACCTCATCGGCAACGACCGCGAAGCCACGCCCCTGTTCTCCAGCACGAGCAGCCTCTATGGCAGCGTTCAGGGCGAGCAGATTGGTTTGGTCGGCAATATCCTCGATGGTACCGATTATCTGGCCAATTTGATCCGATCTCTGCCCGAGAGTATCAACGGTTGAAGCAGTGGCACTGACACGTTCCGAAATATGTCCCATCACCTGAATACTTTCCTGAATTATACTGTTCCCTTTCATGGCCTCATCCGAGACAAGCCGAGCGCCATCCGCTGCCATCTGACAGTTACGGGCTATGTCTCCCGATGTGGCTGCCATCTCTTCCCCGGCGGTAGCCACGGTACCGGCCTGAGAAGCTACATTGTCGGCACCTTTAGCCATTTCCGCCGAATTGTTATGTACATGTGCGGCCGAATATGTAAGATCCGCCGCCGTTAGAGCAATCTTGCCGACGATTGTTGAAAACGATTCAGCCATGGCATCAAAGGAGCTTCCAATTGTTCCCAACTCATCCTTGCTTTTCAGGCAAACCCGCCGGGTCAGGTCGCCATGAGACATGGCGTCGCTGGCTTGAATCAATGCGTTTACTGAAAATGAAATCGAGCGGATGATCATGAGTCCCAATATCACCGACAGCAGCACGGAAACGACAATGGCGCAAAGTACCAGCGCCATGGTGTTATGAAAGTGGCTTTCAGCATCACTATGCGCTTTTTGGGCCTGGTGCTTTTCAAGTTCCAGCATTTTCTGCACTGATTCGTTGGCAGCCCTGCAGAGCGGGTTTAGCATTGTGATCGTAATATCGGTGGCTTCATGATACTGACCGGCCAGGATCGCGTCACGAACAGGTTTCAATCCTTCGTTGAAAAATTTCCCCCGTTTTTCTGCAAAATCATCCGCCATCTTCTTTTCTTCGGCAGATGCAGGCTTGCTGACATATTCCTTCCAGATCGCGTTTATCTCTTCAAGATTCTTTTCAACAGCATTGAGGTGCTGTGCAAGGGCGTGATCGTGCAATTTGACAGTCTCCGGATTTGCCGGATCATGCTGCAACGACAGCAACAGCTGAATGCGGTTGTCTTTCATCAACCCCATGATCTTGTCGATCTGCATAACATTGGACATGTTTGTCTTGTAAAGGTTTTCTATACCATCATCGGCAGATTTCATGCCTAGCAGACCAATAATACCGACGACGGTTACCGAAAGACACCCTACCAGCAAGATAATCAATATCTTGGTTTTAATGCTGAAATTCATTAGATACTCCTTTTTAATATATTTTAATTCTGGTTGGTTTTTACTCTATTCCAGTACAAAAACAAACAACTAAAAACTGGAGGATCAAGTACAAAACACAACCCGTACTCATAAGTTTTAAAGTTTAAACTGCCTTACCAGCCTTTGCAGCTCCTCGGCATTACCGTTCAGTTGTGCTGCTGCCGTGGCTGATTCATGTGCGCCATGAGAAGTCTGCTGCACAACCTCGGTGATCTGCATCATGTTGCTCGAAATCTCGCTGGTTGTGGCGGTCTGTTCTTCGGCAGCTGTGGCAATCTGGTTGACCTGCATGGCGACGTCATTAACCTGCGCCAGAATATCCTGAAGCGCCTGCCCTGATTTGGCCGCCTCCACCGTGCCGGTCTCCACCTGATGGACACCCTGCTCCATAGCGGCAACGGCACCTTTGGTCTCCTTCTGAATGGCTTTGATCATCTCGCCTATCTCGCGGGTAGCGCGGGTGGTGCGCTCTGCCAGGGCGCGGACTTCATCGGCAACGACCGCAAAACCGCGCCCCTGCTCACCTGCGCGGGCCGCTTCTATGGCGGCATTCAAGGCCAGCAGGTTGGTCTGGTCGGCAATGTCTTCTATCGTGCCGATAATGGCGCCGATCTGATCACTGCGTGCCCCCAGGCTTTCCACTGTCTTGGCTGACTCCTGCACTTTATTGGCAATCTGTTCCATAACAGCCACGGTTCTCTCAACCACCTCGGCACCGTTACTTGCTGTTTGCGAAGCGCGCTGTGCGCCTTCGGCAGCCATCTGACAGTTCTGGGCAATATCACCCGATGTGGCTGACATTTCCTCACCGGCAGTGGCAGCGGTTCCTGCCTGAGCGGCGACTTCTTCGGCATTGGAGGCAATATGCTCGGCGCTGGAGTGAAGTTGATTTGCCGCTGAAGCTACCAGGCCGGATGTGCTGGATATCTTGCTGATAATGCTGTGCAGTTTATCGAGGAACTGATTGAACATGCTACAGACCTTGGCTATTTCGGAGCTACCACAATTGTCCAGACGCTTGGTGAGGTCTCCTTCGCCCTGGGCGATATCGGTTATGCGTTCGAGAAGGATTGCAAGGGGTCCGGTAATGGAGCGGATGACCACAAAACCTAAAACAAGTGCTGTCAAAATTGATATTGCAATTGCAGCTATGACAAATATCAGGGTTTTATGATAATGGCTGTCGGCGTCTTCGAATGCTTTTTTGGCATGACCCTTCTCGTTGATATACATCTTTTGCGCTATGTCGTTGGCCACCTTGAAAAGCGGATTTGTCTTGGCCAGGGTTATTTGAGTCGCCTCTTTATAGTTGCCGGCCAGGAGTGCCTCGCGCGTCGGCAGCAGACCATCCTTAATAAAATGCATCAGCTCATCGGCGAATTCATCTGCGAGTTTTTTCTCGTCAGCGCTCAACGCACCGGATGTATATTCCTTCCAGATGGCAGTGATCTCTTCGTTGTTCTTAACTACCTGATCAGAATGAAAATTCAGAGAGTGGTCGTGCATCTTGACTATCTCAGGGTTTATGGGGTCGTGCTGGAGCGCCGCCAGCAACTGTATGCGATTGTCACGCATCAGCGTCATGATCTGGCTGATCTGGGAGGTATTCAGCATCATTTCCTTGTACAGCTTCTCTACAGAATCATTTGATGATTTCATACCCATCAGGCCAGGCACCCCGGCAACTACTACCGAAACACAGGCAACCAGCAGAATAATGAGAAGCTTGAATTTGATACTTAAATTCTTGAACATAATGTCTCCTTTAACATCAGTAATAATAATTCAAATAACTTGATTAAAGCATTTATGAAGAATCCGTTTCAGTTGCGTTTTGAAGTAAATGTTTTTGATAAATCAAGCATTCCTGGTAGCGATCCATGCAATACATGGCAATGTATGGTACAGTCCGGCCACTGATGTTGCGGCAGTAGCATTCATCAAATGGTTGTCGCGAAAATTCACAAAAACATTGTGAATCCGACTGTTGTGGAGTTTTGGTTGGTCTGTTCATGCAGTATCCATAGCACAGAGCGTGCCATAGATTAAAATAGTACAATATCAGTATGTTAATTGGGGTTATTTTATTAAGCAAGTATGCAGGAACGATAGTGGTATCTAATGTAGGTAGTTAAAATGAATAGTAATGGGAAGATTGAAGGGGGAATGCAATCCTCCGAGGTTTCGATCCAAGCAACAGGCTCAAAGAAAGACCTCACAGGTCTTTTAGCTTCATCAGGTTACTCTTCCCCCGCCGCTATTCCATATTTTTCAAGTCGACGGCGAAATGTGTAGTAGTTCATACCCAGCATCATGGCGGTTTTCATGCGTTTGCCACCGCAGTAACGCAGGGCCTGTTCGAGAGACCAGCTTTCCAGTTCGTCCATA
>MHXL01000112.1:2767-6641 GCA_001824455.1 Desulfuromonadaceae bacterium GWB2_53_15 | reverse complement strand
GTGCCAGCGCAGCAACTTGTTATAACCCTTCATGCTTTTCTCGAACTCTTCACGGATTGCCGTCTGGGTCGCACAGCCCCCCATCAGCAGACAGCATAGCAGGATCAATCCTGGTTTTACATATCTCATCATCGGCATTCCCTTTCTCCTGCATGGATATAGTCGATCAATTCCAGGGCCAGTTCATATCTCCCAAAGGGGGGTATCAGGTAGTACCCCCCGGCCGCTTCAATGGTTGCATCAATAAATTCCTTGGCAATGGCCAGCCCCTCACGCACACCGGCTTCCTTTTCCAACCCCTTCATCCTGGACCTGATGGCAGCGGGTATGCTGATGCCCGGCACCTCGTTATGCAGGTATTCGGCGTTGCGCTCGCTGACCAGGGGCATGATCCCCGGCAGGAGCGGAATACCACTGTCACGGGTCAGTTCGAGTGCCTCGAAGAACAGGGCCGGGTCGTAGACCGGCTGGGTCTGTGCAAAGACAGCGCCATTGGCCACCTTCTTCCGCAGCCGCTCGGCCTGTACCGCCATGCTGCCTGTATTGGGATTAAAGGCCGCGCCGATGGTGAAGCCGGTCCCACGGCCGATGGGATTGGCAATGGCATTGACCCCTGAGTTTAGATCGGCCAGCAACTTTATCAGGGTAAAGGAGTGCAGATCAAAGACCGATTTGGCGCCGGCATGGTCACCCATGGAGGCAGGATCACCGGTCACCGCCAGGATTGTACGGATTCCCAACAGGCTGGCCCCCATCAGATCGGACTGCATGCCGATCAGGTTGCGGTCGCGACCGGTAATATGGATGATAACCTCGATTCCCACCTCTTTCTGGATGATGCTTCCCAGGGCGATGTTGCCCATGCGGGGTCGTGCCAGGGGATTTTCGGCCAGATTGATGGCATCTGCGCCGGCCTCTTTCAAGCAACGGCTCCCCGCGATGATGCGACTGCAGTCCATCCCTTTGGGCGGATCGAGCTCCACGGTGATAACCTTGCGCCGCCCCCAGGCATCCAGAAAAGAGCTGCTCTCAGGCCGCTCCCTATCCAGGGTTTCCGCAACCCTGACGCTAACGGCCTTGGTCCGCTCCACCGGCCGCCGGCCAGCCAGGACACGGCCAATGGCCGCGATATGTTCCGGAGTGGTGCCGCAGCAGCCCCCGATAAGGTTGGCGCCGGCCGCGGCCATCTCCCGGGCCATGCTTGCAAAGTAGTCGGGGGTGGCACGATAGATATAGCGACCATCGCGATACTCGGGGAATCCGCTGTTGGCGTAGGCACTGATTGGCTTGTCGCTCAGGGCGGCCAGCCTGGTCACCACCTTGACAAGTTCCAGCGGCCCTGCCCCGCAGTTGGCGCCGATCATGTCGGCCCCCACATCTTCCATGGCGACACAGAAGGCCTCCACCGTGGTGCCATCACTGCTGCGGCCCCCCTCCATGAAGGCCAGGGAGGCGCTGACCGGCAAGCCGGTTTCACGAGCCGCCCGGACTGCAGCCACAAGCTGTCCCAGCGAAGTAAACGTCTCCAGCATAAGCAGATCTACACCACCCTCAGCCAGGGCATGGCACTGAACGCGAAAAATATCCGTCACCTCGGCGGCAAGGAGATCCTGTTCATCACCCTTGACCCGCAGCAAGGGACCAACCGATCCGGCCACCAGGATGTTGCCGCCGCTACCAGCGACCTGGCGGGCAATACGAGCGCCGGCCCGGTTGATCTCAGCCACCTTGTGTCCCAACCCGATAGCCGCCAGCTTGGTGTAATTGGCGCCGAAGGTATTGGTCTCGATCACCTGCGCCCCGGCGGCAATGTACTCGCTGGCCAACTCCCGCACCAATGCGGGCCGGACCAGGTTCAGATGTTCAAAGTTACTGTCAAGACTGACCCCTTTGGCATAGAGCATGGTCCCCACAGCACCGTCACCGGTCAATATCTCGTTTTTCAGCCTGTCTATGATATTCATGGCGTTTCCTGTCCTGTCCGTGTAGGGGCGCGGCCTTGGCCCGCCCTTGTTGCCAGAATCACCAGGAGATCCGTTAAAAACGGGCGACCCAAGGGTACGCCCCTACAAAATCCCTGATCTAATGGCATGTAAGGGTTATCTGCTGTTGCCCGAATCCACAGGATGAGGTATAAAGGCAACTTACGATTTTTTTTACTATCGGAGCTTTTTTGATGCACACCCTTATACAATGGCTGGTCGACACCATCGGCGCCATGGGCTATCCAGGCATAGTCCTGTTGATGGCCATGGAGAGCTCCATCATCCCCGTACCAAGCGAACTGGTCATGCCGCCGGCCGGCTACCTGGCTTTCCAGGGCAAGATGAACCTGGGCGTCGCCATCCTGTGCGGCACCGTGGGGAGCCTGATCGGGGCCTATGCCAATTATTACGCCTCCCACTATCTGGGACGACCGCTAATACTCAAATATGGCAAATACGTGCTGATCCCGCCTGATAAATTTGAACGGGTGGAGCGTTTTTTCCTGCGGCACGGCGAAATATCGACCTTCATCGGCCGCCTGCTGCCGGTAGTCCGGCATCTCATCTCTATTCCGGCCGGCCTGGCCGGTATGAACCACCTCAAGTTCTCGTTCTATACCCTGGCCGGCGCAGGGCTATGGTGCAGCATCCTAACCATTATCGGCTATGTCATCGGCGAGAAGCAACAGTTGATCATGCAATACGCCCACCAGGCGTTGGTATGGGTAGTCCTGTTCAGCATCGCCCTGGTTGCTGCCTATATCTGGTGGCACAAGCGCCGCCAGAACCAACAAACGATGTAGTATTAAAACGTAAAGCGTACCAGAAGGCAAAAGGAATTTTAGTAAGTTAGAACTTATTTACTGCGTAGTTTGCAGAGAATAAGTTCGTTAACGCACTTATCCCGCTAGTCGGGGCTGGAGGAACAATTTATGCAGATGAAGCGTTCAGGGCGCATCCAATATATCGCCACCGACTTTCCCGGGCCAGACTGCTCCGTACAGGGCTTCACCACAAGGCACGAAGGAGTATCACGCCCCCCCTACAACTCCCTCAATCTGGGAACCAACACCCTGGACCCGCCCCATAATGTGGAAGGAAACCGCAGCCTGCTGGCCCGCGCCTTTGACATCAACCAGGAAGCGCTGGTTACCGTCCGGCAGGTACATGGCAGCGATATCCTGGTGATCGACGAACCCAATGAGGATTACTCTCATTTTCTAAGCCTTGAAAGCGACGCGATTATCACCAACCAACCCGGGGTCATGATCGGGATCTGCGTGGCGGACTGCGCCCCGATCCTGCTGATGGACCCGGAGAAACGGATCATCGCCGCGGTACATGCCGGATGGCAGGGAACTGCCAGCAAACTCGTCTCCAAAACAGTGGCCGGATTGAAGAACCTCTTTGAGTGCGATCCCGCGGCGCTGCAAGTGGCCATCGGGCCCAGTATCGGTAAATGCTGCTACGAGGTCGATGCCCCGGTCAAACAGGCCTTTGCGAAGAACGATATTCCATGGGATGCCTTTGCCGAACGAAGCAGTGAAGGGAAATGGCGGCTCGACCTGGCCGCAGCCAACCGGGAACTGCTTATCTCGGCCGGTGTGCCGGCCGCAGCGATACAGATTTCGGACATGTGCGTCAGTTGTCATCGCGAGCTGTTCTTCTCCTATCGCCGGGACAGCGGCGATACCGGACGGCAGATGGGCTTTATCATGCTGAAATAGATTTGAGTTTCTAGAGTTCGATGAGTTAACTCATAAAACTCATAAACTCATAAAACCGAGGTTATATATGCTCGCAAAGGTCCTCAGTAGCGCTCTGATCGGTATCGACGCCATCCTCGTCGATGTAGAGGTTGACCTGGCCCCGGGCCTGCCGGCCTTTGC
>MHXL01000112.1:0-2726 GCA_001824455.1 Desulfuromonadaceae bacterium GWB2_53_15 | reverse complement strand
ACCGGGTCCGGGCCGCACTCAAGAACTCGGGCTACGACTTCCCGGCCCGCCGTATCACCGCCAACCTGGCGCCGGCCGACATCAAGAAAGAGGGCGCGGCCTATGATCTGCCGATCTCCATCGGCATCCTGGCGGCCACGGGCGTTGTCAAGCCAACCCTCCTGCAGCAATACAGCCTGCTGGGAGAGCTCTCGCTGGATGGCGGTCTCAAGGCGATCCGCGGAGCCCTCTCCATGGCCGTGGCAGCCAAGCGGGCCGGGCTGAAAGGCATTGTCCTGCCTGCCGAGAATGCCCCCGAGGCAGCGGTAGTCGAGGGGCTTGACATCATCGGCGCCACGACCCTTTCCCAGGTGGTGGAGTTCCTTTCCGGGCGCGAAGCGATCGCCCCCTGTTGCATCGACCTGGAAGAGCTTTTTACCAGCGGCTGCGAGTACGGCGAGGACTTCAGCGAGGTCAAGGGGCAGGAGCATGCCAAACGGGCCATGGAGGTAGCCGCCAGCGGCGGCCACAATCTGATCATGATCGGGCCGCCCGGTTCGGGCAAGACCATGCTGGCCCGGCGCATCCCCACCATCCTGCCGCGCATGTCCTTTGAGGAGGCCATTGAGACCACCAAGATCTTCAGTGTCAGCGGCATGCTGGAGAAAGAGCGCGCCCTGCTGGCGGTGAGACCCTTCCGCTCCCCGCACCATACAATCTCGGATGTCGGCCTGATCGGCGGCGGAACCACCCCCAAGCCGGGCGAGGTCTCCCTGGCCCACAATGGTGTCCTGTTTCTGGATGAATTGCCCGAGTTCAAGAAGAACGTCCTGGAGGTGCTGCGCCAACCGTTGGAAGATGGCCGCGTAACCATCTCCCGTTCGCTGCTCTCCCTGACCTATCCCTCGCGGGTGATGCTGGTGGCGGCCATGAACCCCTGCCCCTGCGGCTACCTGGCCGATCCGATCCATCCCTGCAGTTGCACCCCGGTCGCCATCCAGCGCTACCGTTCGCGCATCTCCGGCCCCCTGCTGGATCGGATCGACATCCACATCGAGGTGCCGGCCGTCAAGTACCGCGACCTGGCCGATCGGGGCGAAGCTGAGAGCTCCGGCGAGATTGCCCGGCGGGTGGAACACTCGCGGGAAACGCAGCTGGAGCGCTACAAAGGGACCAAGATCCATTGCAACGCCCAGATGACGCCGCGCTTCATCAAGCGGCACTGTGAACTGGACGCGGCCGGCAACCGCATGCTGGAGCTGGTCACCGACCGCCTGGGCTTTTCGGCCCGCACCTACAACCGCATCCTCAAGGTAGCCCGCACCATTGCCGATCTGGGAGGCAGCGAGCAGATCCGCGAAGAGCATATTGCCGAGGCTATTCAGTACCGCAGCCTGGACCGGAAACCGGCCTGAGCGCGGGCTGGCCGCAAATTCTGAATCATGGACCAAGGGCTTAAACATGAGTATTGAACAACAAAACCGGAACAAGATCTTGGTAACCGGAGCAGCCGGTTTTATCGGCTTTCATCTTACCCGGCGCCTGCTGGAGCTGGGCAATGAAGTGCTCGGCCTGGATAACCTCAACGATTACTATGATGTGGGCCTCAAGGAGGCCCGTCTGCATCTGCTGGAGACACAACCCTCCTTCCGCTTCGTGCGTGCATCCCTGGCAGACCGACCAATGGTGGAAGAACTCTTCGCGCTAGAGCAGTTCGACCTGGTGGTCAACCTGGCAGCCCAGGCCGGCGTGCGCTATTCATTGCAGAATCCCCACGCCTACATCGACAGCAACATTGTCGGCTTTATGAACGTGTTGGAGGGGTGTCGCCACAACAACGTCAAGCATCTGGTGTACGCCTCCTCCAGTTCGGTCTACGGCGCCAACACCACGACGCCCTTTTCGGAACACCACCCCGTAGATCACCCGATTTCACTCTACGCCGCCACCAAGAAATCCAACGAACTGATGGCCCATACCTACGCGCACCTCTACAGTCTGCCGGTCACCGGGCTGCGTCTCTTCACGGTCTACGGTCCCTGGGGGCGTCCGGACATGGCCTATTTCTCCTTTACCAAGGCCATTCTGGAAGGTCAGCCGATCGATGTCTTCAACCATGGCCGCATGCAGCGGGATTTCACCTATATCGACGACATCGTCGAAGGGATTGTGCGGGTATTGGGGCACATTCCGCAACCCGATCCGGCCTGGAATGCCGCCTGCCCCGACCCGGCCGGCAGCAATGCCCCCTACCGGTTGTACAACATCGGCAATAACCGCCCTGTGGAGTTGGGACGCTTCATCCGGACCCTTGAACAGTGCCTGGGAAAAAAGGCCCGCATGAACATGCTGCCGCTCCAGCCGGGCGAGGTACTGGTCACCTGTGCCGATGTGGATGATCTGATGCAGGATGTTGGCTTCAGGCCTTCCACGTCGCTCGAAGAGGGGTTGCGAAGCTTTGTGAGGTGGTACCGCGAATACTATCGCAGTTAATTTTTGCGGACTTTATCACTGGGTTGTGCTATATTTTGTATTTATTTCAGGTAACAAACACATACCATATGGAGTCGCTTCATGAAAAAAGCCTTGATCACCGGCATCACCGGCCAGGATGGTTCCTACCTGGCTGAACTGCTGCTGTCAAAAGGGTACGAGGTCCACGGCATGATCCGCCGTTCCTCCTCCTTCAATACCGGCCGCATCAATCACATCTACCGCGATCCCCACGAAAAAGACGTGCGGCTGTT
>MHXL01000111.1:13163-13266 GCA_001824455.1 Desulfuromonadaceae bacterium GWB2_53_15 | reverse complement strand
TTCAGGAGTCCCTCAGGAACTACCTCGACCTGAATGAGCTGCACAAGAAGCTGGCCAGGTGGGAAGGGGATCTGAACGCCTTCGAGGAGATTATCCGGAAACG
>MHXL01000111.1:6384-12953 GCA_001824455.1 Desulfuromonadaceae bacterium GWB2_53_15 | reverse complement strand
TGTTAGCGGTGTCTATGTTCAATCAAAACCCTTCTACCTTGAGGACCCAAAAGACGGGCCTAAAGGAGAAGGTGGCCGAAGGCCGGATGAGGGGGGCGCAACTCAATTGATGCCACCATTTCCCCCTCACCCTAACCCTCTCCCTCAGGGAGAGGGGATTATGGGAAGTCGCAATGGAGGATTGGTGTCCGATGACACCAGGGACCGGATCAGCCGCTTGCGAGGGGCACTGGCCTGGAATATCTCGACCGAGTACGACCAGCGTCTCACCGACGCCTATAAGCATCTGGCCGACCTGAACGAGGAGGTGGACCGGATGAAGAAACAGTACAACGCCTTTGTCCGCACCCGCCAGGCCGCCACCCAAAGCTATGAAGGCTATGACGAAAAGATCCGGGACCAGCGTACCCTGATTGCGTCGGCCCAGGAAAAAGTGAAGCCCCTGACGCTGCGTCAGGGAAGCATGCTTGAAACTATGGCGGTCAATGAACTGACCAAACGCCGCGAACGGCTGGAACAGTACCGGATCACCGCGCGTTACGCCATAGCCGACAGTTACGACCGCGCCTCCAGGGCCCAGGCTGAAAAGAGTGTTGGCAACCAGACTGAAAAGAGTGTCGTCAAATGAAGCGAATAATACTTCTAGTCTTTGCAGTTCCAGCGTTCCTTAGCGCCTGTCAAACGGGCGGCAGCAGGGACACCATCGCCCAGTTGCGGAACATGAAGATCGAGGTCAAAGAGGAAACCATTGAAGGTGGGCTGGAGAAGGCCATGCACAGTTACCAGCGCTTCCTCGATGAGACGCCCGAATCAGGGCTGACCCCTGCGGCAATCCGTCGTCTGGCCGACCTAAAGATCGAGAGGGAATACGGATTGCTGACCGCCTCGGCGGCCACCAAGCCCCTCACCCCCGCTCCTTCTTCTTCAGGCCCTGCGGGTCCTCAGGGCGAGGGGGGAAAACCCCTCTCCCTCGGGGAGAGGGTGGCCGAAGGCCGGGTGAGGGGGGCGGTGCCGCAACCCAACCTGAACGAATCCCAGGCTGATTTTGAAAAAAGGGCGCTCCAAAGCCAGCAGCTCCCCAGCCAGGCCGGGCAGACCGAGGCCGATGCCGAAGAGCTCGAACGGGCCGGGGCCCGGGAGGCGATCGCGCTCTACAGCAAGCTGCTGGACAAATACCCGCTTTACGAGGGGAACGACCAGGTTATGTACCAGATGACCCGGGCCTACGAGGAACTGGGGCAGACCGAGGATGCCATGGCGGTCATGAACCGCATGGTCCGCGATTTCCCCACTTCCCGCTACCTGGATGAGGTGCGGTTTAGGCGGGCCGAATACTTCTTTACCCGCAAGCGGTACCTGGATGCGGAATCAGCCTACAAAAGCATCGTGGACGCCGGTGACGGATCATCCTACTACGAGCTGGCCCTGTACAAGCTCGGTTGGACCTTCTACAAGGAGGAGCTCTACGAGGAGGGTCTGCAGCGGTTCATCACGCTGTTGGATAAGAAGGTGGCCACGGGCTATGACTTTAGCCAGACAAAAGACGATCTGGAGCGCAAGCGGATCGACGACACCTTCCGGGTCATCAGCCAGAGCTTCTCTTATCTGCGCGGCGCCGAATCGGTCATGGAGTTCTTCGACGCCAAAGGCAAACGCAGCTACGAGGACCGCGTCTACGGCAACCTGGGCGAATTCTATTTCGAAAAGCGCCGCTACAGCGACGCAGCGGCAGCTTACAACGCATTCGTCAAACGTAACCCGTTCCACCAGGTCGCGCCCCAGTTCCATATGCGCGTCATCGACATCCAGATGGCCGGCGGCTTCCCCAGTGTCGTGATCGATGCCAAGAAACAGTTCGCCAGGAATTACGGGCTCAAGGCCGAATACTGGAAACATTTCGATCCGGCCAAGCGCCCCGAGGTTCTTGGCTACCTGAAGAGCAACTTTACCGACCTGGCCCATCACTACCACTCGCTGTACCAGGATCGGGAGCATCTCAAGGTGAAGGGGGAAAACTTCCAGGAAGCCCTGCACTGGTATGAGGAGTTCCTGGATTCCTTCCCACAGGATGGCGAATCGCCGGTCATCAACTACCAGTTGGCCGACCTGCTGCTTGAAAATCGCTCCTTTGCCAGGGCGGCGCAAGAATACGAAAAAACCGCCTATAGCTACCCGAGTCACGAAAAGGCGTCCGCTGCGGGCTTTGCCGCCATTCATGCTTATCGGCAGCATTTAGCCGCCGTGGGGGCCGACGAGAAAGACACGGTCAAGCGCGAGACAGTGGCCAGCTCGCTCAAATTCGCCGAGACCTTCCCGAAGCACGAGAAGGCGGCCATCGTCCTCGGCGCGGCCGCGGATGACCTGTACGAGATGAAGGAGTACCAACCGGCGCTGGCCGCCGCCAGCAAGCTCATCGAAGCCTTCCCGGAAGCGGACCGGGAGGTGGTCAGATCGGCTGTGATCGTTGTCGGCCATGCCAACTATGAACTCCAGCATTACCCCGAAGCCGAGACCGCCTACACCAAGGTTCTGGCGCTGCTTCCCGCGGAGGATAAAAGCCGGCCGGGCTTCATCGACAATCTGGCAGCATCGATCTACAAACAAGGGGAGCAGGCCAATGCCCAGAAGGATTATCGGGCAGCTGCAGACCACTTCCTGCGCGTCGGCCGCATGGCTTCCTCTTCCAAGATGCGGGTGAACGCGGAGTACGACGCCGCAGCCGCCCTCATCGAACTCAAGGAGTGGAAAACTGCGGCGACGGTCCTGGCCGGATTCAGAGAACTCTTCCCAGATCATGAGCTGCAGCCGGAGGTCACCAGGAAGATCGCCCATGTCTACAAGGAAGACGGGCAGCTTGCCCTGGCCGCCAATGAATATGAGCGGGTAGAGCAGGAGTCCAAGGATGAGGAGGTACGGAGGGGGGCTCTCTTGCTTGCGGCAGAGCTGCATCAGCAGACCGGCAACAGCAAACAGACCCTGGCGGTATACCGCCGGTTCGTCGGGTACTTTGCCCAACCGGTCGAGGGTAACCTGGAAATCCGTAACAAGATCGTAGAAATCCTGAAGAAGGATAATGATCGGGTAAATTATCTGCACGAGCTTCGCGAGATGGTGGCGATCGAGGCCTCGGCCGGCGAGGCGCGCAGCCCGCGGACCCGCTACCTGGCTGGGAAGGCCGCACTGGTGCTTGCCGAGCAGACCTTTGACCGCTTTGCGGAAGTCCGGCTCGTTAAACCATTCAAAGACAATCTAGCCAAAAAGAAAGAGCTGATGAAGGCCACAACCCAGGAATTCAACCAGCTGGTGGAATATGAAGTCGGTGAGGTCACGGCCGCGGCGACATTCTATCTCGGTGAAACCTACGCCCGTTTCAGCAAGGCACTGACCGAGTCGGAGCGTCCGGAGGGCCTGGACGCCCAGGAAATGCAGGATTACGAGCTGGCAATCGAAGAGCAGGCCTTTCCTTTCGAAGAAAAGGCCATCAATGTCCACGAGAAGAATCTGGAGTTGATCACCATTGGTATCTACAACCCCTGGATCGACAAGAGCCTGGGACGCCTGGCCAAGTTCGTGCCTGTCCGCTATGACAAGCCGGAGGTTCCCACTGAGATCGTCGCTTCGCTGCAGGCCTTTACCTTTGAACTGGCAAGGCCGGCACCTGTGTATTCAATGGCTGTTCCGGAGGCCAAGGTGGAAGGGAGTGCTGCAGCGGAGGTCAAAGAGGAGGTAGCGGTTGCAGCGGAGGTCAAGGTGGAGGCGCCAGCTGCAGACCAAGCCCCTGCATCAAGCGTCCTTCCTGCAGCGAAGAATGAAAAACCGGCATCCAAGGCAGTACCGCCTAAAAAGACAGCGGCCAAGAAGGGCGTGTCGAAAAAGGGCGTGTCTAAAAAGACCCCAGTGGCAACCCCACGGGCAAAGGAGGTCAAAAATGGAAAGCGCACCGAAAAATGAGGTAATCAGGCTAAGAGGGCAGGGTAATGGGGCTCGCAAGGTAGCGATTACCGTTTACCTGCTGTTGGCGGCAGGGCTCCTGCTGATGGCAGGATGCGCCAGCACGCAGACAGCCAAGGTGGCAACCGTTGAATCCAAACCGGTCGTAGCGGCAGAACCGCCTCCTCCGGCAGGACCATCGGTGGCCCATTTCACCGACGGGCGTGAAGGTTTCGTGATTACGGAACCTTTGCGGATGGATAGCCAGGCGCAGTCAGACTTCGATCAGGCCGGCGTGATGATCAAGGAAGGGAAGCATGACCAGGCTATCGAGTTGCTGGAAAAGGTCATTGCAAAGTCAGCGGATATGACCGCGCCCCACATCAATGTCGCCATTGCCTATGGGCGCATCGATAAACCGGAGCAGGCCGAGCTGCATCTGAAAAAGGCGCTGGAGTTGATCCCCGGGCATCCGCTGGCGAGCAACGAATACGGTCTGCTGCTGCGTAAGGCGGGGCGATTCGCAGAGAGCCGGCTGATCTATGAAAAATCGCTCTCCGTTTTTCCCGAGTACTATCCGGTCCACAAAAATCTCGGAATTCTTTGTGATCTGTATTTGAGAGACTCGGCCTGCGCCATTGAGCATTACGAGGTTTACGGCAAGGCGATGACCAAGGACCAGCAGGTGAAGTTATGGCTGGTCGACCTGCATACCAGGTCGGGACATGTTGCCAGCTTAACCAGTCCCCGCCCCACGGAGTAAGCCATGTACCGAACCTTGATTTTCAGTCTGTGTCTGGTTCTGCTATCGGGCGCCCTGGCCGTGGCGGAAGAGAATGCGCCCAGTGCATCCAATGGGTCGAATGTACAGGCTGGACCCGATGCAGCCAATGAACCTGTCGCTTCGCAAGCCAAGACCCTCAGGGGCATGTCGGTGCTCGGCAACGACGATGCTCCGATGTCGCTTTTCATCGTTCCCTGGAAAAGTTCCCAGCTGGGCGTGGAGGCGAATCTGAGCAGGACGTTGAACGAGCGCGATGCTCCGGTGGATCGGGAGGTTTTCATGCGGGAGCTGGACTTCTATCTGGTCAGCGTCGGGAAGACTAAATAAATCCCTTCTCCCTGAGGGAGAAGGTGGCCGAAGGCCGGATGAGGGGGGTGGCAACAGAGCATATATTGCAACTTTCCCCCCTCACCCTAGCCCTCTCCCTCAGGGAGAGGGGACTGTTTATCAGTCTTTACGGTGGATTAGAACAATACAGGGCAGATAATAACCAAAACACCGCATTCTGCGGATCAATCCGACCAACAAGGTCAACAAAAAGCCAAGGAGGCAAAAGATGTACGGATTAGTAAGGTTTTTTCAGATGGGCGGGTTCTTCATGTTTCCTATTTTGATCGTGCTTGCGGTCGGAGTCGCCATTGCGGTCGAGCGGTGGATCCACCTGAAGCGAGTTACGAAGGAAAACCGCAAGATGTGGGACGAGGTGCATCCGGTGCTGGCTGAGGGGGATTTCGACAAGGCCAGGGAAATAGTCAACGAGGACACATCAGCCCTCTCGCAGATGCTGTCGATGGGGTTGGCGCGTCAGGGGGCGGTTAGACGACGGGAGGACATAGAGATCGCCATGGAAGAGAGCATGATGGAGATAGTTCCTCAACTGGAAAAGCGCACACCGTACCTGGCGTTACTCGCAAATATGGCCACTCTGTTAGGTCTGCTCGGCACCATCATGGGTCTTATCACGGCCTTTGCCGCGGTTGCCAGTGCGAGCCCTGCCGAAAAGGCCGCCCTGCTCGCGGCCAGCATCTCGGAGGCCATGAACTGCACGGCGTTCGGTCTGATGACCGCAATCCCGCTTCTGCTGCTCCATGCCCGCCTGACAACAACCACGGGGCAGATTGTGAACAGCCTGGAGATGGCATCGGTAAAGGCACTCAACACTATCTCGAATTTCACTAAGCGCCAATACTGACAGGAGCGGGCCATGGCAAGACGTCGATGGAGAAAAAAAGAGTCGTTGACAGCCGGGACGGATATCATGGAGATCCTGAACCTGACACCGATGATGGATGTTTTTACTGTTTTGGTGGTTTTTCTGCTCATCACTGCCGTCTTTACGAGCATTACGATCATGGACCTGAGCGTTCCGACCAGCGCCGGCGGACCTGATTCCAACAGGCCGAATTTTGCCATTGAGGTGATTGTCCGCAAAGCGGGGCTGGAAATTGCCAACGGGAGGACCGTGGAGGCCACGATTCCCAAAAAAGACGATAAATACGATCTTAAGAAGCTGTCCGAAATGCTCGTTCAGCTGAAAGCCCAGTATCCGGAGAAGGAAGAGGCGACGGTTCTGATGGAGCCGAAGGTCGAATACGATCATCTGATCCAGGTCATGGATACGGTTCGCGGGGCCTCCGTGCGGCCGGAAGGGAGCCAAGAGGTTGAGAATACAGTTCTCTTCCCGAAGATATCCATAGGAGACGCGCCATGAGAGAAAGCAGACGTATGAAACGGATGGAGCGTAACAACAAAACTCATCATGCAAGTCTGAACCTGATACCGATGCTGGATGTTCTTTCCGTTCTGGTGTTCTTTCTGCTTTTTCACTCGTTCAACGGTGACATGCCGGAACAGC
>MHXL01000111.1:4388-6191 GCA_001824455.1 Desulfuromonadaceae bacterium GWB2_53_15 | reverse complement strand
AAAAAAATAATGACAAGCTGCACGGCTTCTGGATACGGGAAGATTTCTCTTGCCGTCAACCAGAAGGCGTCGCACGGTTAGCGGGTATACTGTGAATACATTATTGTTAGAGCAGGAATTGGCGCCGCTGAATGCGCAGATCGAGCAGGTCCGGGGAACGCTGGCGAAGCTTGAGAGTGAGATGCATGCGGCAGAGGCAGAGCTTGAAACCTTTTCAACCGACCGGCTACGTTTCGACGCCCTGCGGGACGCCTGCAATGTCCTCGAGCGACTCAGCGAATTGGAAGCTGAGCAACTCTTCTGGGGAGGATTGCCGGAGATTAAGGATCCCGCCGGACATATCCTACGGCTGCGGAATCACATCGCCCGCTTTGATGGGGAAATCGGGGTGACCCTCGAAAAACAGGCTAAACTCAAGACGCAGGCGAACCGATGTCTCGAGGAACTTTACGGCCTGGACGATCAAATTCAGGATGCGTACGCGCGCGACGAGAGGCGAGAGGAAGAATTTCTCATCGAACGGGAGCTATCCCCGGTTCCGCCTCACCCGTTGGTCATGCCTTGGAGCAATGATGGTGAGAGCGAGCGGCGTTACCGCCGGACCCTGCTCACTGCGCTGTTCTTCAGCTTGCTCCTTAGTATTATCACGTTACTGGTGGTCGTGCCGGTGCCGGTCCGTCCGGTCATTGCCCAAATCCCGGAACGGCTGGCGATGATGGTCAGGCAGGAGCACAAAAGGCCGGAGCCGGTCAAAAAGGCCAAGAGTGAGAAGAAGGAAGAGAAAAAAGAAGCCAAAAAAGAAGCCAAACCGGAAGAGAAAAAACAGATGGCCAAGGTCCAGGAAAAGGCTGCTCCGGAGCGTCCCAAACCGGCCCCGGTCGAGCAGACGGCGGCCCCCAAGAAATCGTCTAACGTTGGGGTTCTTGCCTTCAAGGATAGCTTCAAAGACTTGATCGATGAGACCCCGGCCACCAGACTGGGGACCGAAGCCCGTCTGAGCAACACTGCCAGCCAGACAAGCGGGCTGGCCAGCCGTTCACTGGTATCCATGCAGGGAGGGAGAGGGTCCAGCGGAATCGGCAATGCCGCCGTCAGTCGAAATGCCGGCAGTGGCGGGATTGGCAATGCGGCAGTCGGCAGGAATATCGGCAGCGGCGATGGCAAGGATCGGTTTGGCCGCGGCGGCCCAGGCGGCCCCGGCGTTGGCCAGGTCAAGAGTACGATCGCGGGCGCGGGGGGCAAGGGGGACGCTGCAAAGCCTCTTACCGCCGCAGGGCGTCCGTCCCGTACCGATGAGGAAATTCAACTTCTGTTCGATCGTTACAAGGCTGCGCTCTATCGTATCTATAACACCGAATTGCGTAAGGATCCGACCCTTCGCGGGAAGATGGTGCTGCGGATAACGATCGAACCGAGCGGGGTTGTCTCTGCCTGCGCGTCGGAGTCCAGCAACATGAACGCGCCAGAATTCTCCACCCAGATTGTGGACAGGGTCAGGAAGTTCAACTTCGGTCCCAAAGATGGGGTGCCGAAGACGACAATACTCTATCCTATAGACTTTCTCCCCGCCCGCTGAAAAACTACTGCAGCCAATCCCTCTCCCCACCAGGGGAGGGGGGGATGCTTCGTTGAGGGCTGGCAAGACCGCAGATTCAAATTTCAATCAAGGAGATAAGTGATGCTCAGAGCATTCAGCAAAACCAGCAGTGTGGCGGCGGGAGTCGTTACGGTCCTTGTCCTTGGCGCGTCGGCAGCCAACGGAAATGTGGGGATCGATGTCAATCTTCGCTTCGGTAACCAGCC
>MHXL01000111.1:0-4360 GCA_001824455.1 Desulfuromonadaceae bacterium GWB2_53_15 | reverse complement strand
CCGCCAACCCAGGTGATCGTCCGCGAGCCGGCTCCCCAGACGGTAGTCGTCATCGAAGACGATGTGGATTTCGTTTATCCCAGTCAGCTCGGCTTTTATGTGGCAGTAGGGGTGCCGTACGATCTCTTCTACGTCAGGAACAACTACTACCTCTTCCGTGACGGGCGCTGGTTCAGAGCCTCCGGTAGCCGTGGCCCCTGGATTGCCACTCGTCATCGGGAGCTTCCACCAAATTTACGCAGGCATGATATCGAGCGGATCAGGACTTACCGCAGTGCCGAACACGATATCTACCGTCGTGATCGTGACCACTACCGCGGCAGGCACTTCATGACTGCCCGGGATGACTGGAAAGAGCAGCGCAATGCCGAGAAAGAGCACTGGAAGGAGGCAAGACAAGAGGAGAGGGAGTACCAAAAGGAATTGAAACGGGCCGAGAAGGAAGAGAGGAAGGCGGAGAAAGAGGAACGCAAGCATTACAAGGGCCGGAAGCATGATAACGACTGATCTGCCTTTTCCTGAGTAGAATCAATCTCCCGTTATAACGGCTAAACAATCCCCTCTCCCTGAGGGAGAGGGTTAGGGTGAGGGGGCAGAGCTGATTTGTACGGCATTGTTACCCCTCATCCGGCCTTCGGCCACCTTCTCCTTCAGGCCCGTCTTTTGGGTCCTCAGGGAGAAGGGACTGGCGGTAGATCAGTTCTAATCAGATAAGGTTTTGATTTCTCAGTTTCTCAGTTGCTCAGTTTCTCTGTGTTATTCGAACTGCCGTTTTTAGATTCAATTGATTCTGCGTTTGAAAATCAACTCAATTGAGCTCAACAAGGAGGAAGCGGTGATGAAATCCCTCCTCAAAAACCAGATTAGCGCCAAAAGCGGGACGGTCCAGAAGGTTGTCATCGTGATGAAGGCAATGAACTCGACCAGGTAGTACAAATAGGAGCGGGAACTTGTAGCTCTGATTAAGACGATTAAGTTAAACACTTCGTTGGTGACGGCCAAGGCAATGCCGCTCCAGGCAGCCGCCCTCAATAGTTTTCTGGCCACTGGCCACATATTCAGGTACAGGGACCCGGCAATTGCGGCATACATGCCCACGATAGCTTCCAGAGTAGGAAACAGGCCGTGGGTCAGGTAGAGCCTGAACGGACCTGGAGAGTCCGCTTGCCAAGCAAACTCGGGCACAGCCGGTTGAATCTGCCCGTAATCGTACAGCCCCTTCATGCCATACGCCATTACGACAATTCCGACAAGGACGAACCCCCAGCCGATATATGGAATCGAGATGTCTACGACCGGCTCCGGCGGCTTCAGATATTCTTCCTGCATCAGCAATGATTGGCAGGCAGCGCAATACCGGCTTTTTTTCTTCTCTTCCCGGTCCACCCTTTCCGGTTTCAGGCGCATCAGGCCGGGATCGTTCGCCGAAAGGGCCGGACCTTCCTGATCTGGGACGCCGTCGTTTTCCGGGATCAGATCTTCCGTAAGTTCGCCGTCCCGCACCTTCTCGTCGAAAACACGCAACGCATCCATCAGGACTCCCTGCGCATCGATGTTGATTTCCCGGCTTAGTTTGCCGGGATAGTACCGGTATTTATCGACGATGTCATCGGGCTGCACCTCCATGGTAAAGGTCCCTTTTTTCCAGGTAAGAATCTCGACGACGGTCTTTTTAATGAGATGTTCCAGTCCCCGGTATGCGTCTTCTTCTTTGACCGCCCCCTTGTCAAGGAGCATGATGATCAACGGCTTGCGCCAGGGACCGGCGTTTACTTGTTCCAGGAGTGTCTGGTCGAGAATTTCGGGAGTGATGTTGTTGCGCTCGATGAGGATCGTGCCGATGCGGACGCTGTTATTCACATGGCTGGCGCTGACCATATAGCCGTCCTTGAAGACCAGGTTGCTTTCGCGCTTGCGGCTTTTCACCCGCAGAATGCCCGACTTTTTCGTGGCATGCAAAAGCTGGATTACATCGACAATCGGCAGGTAATCTAGGTCTCCAGAAAAAGACATGGCGCGGACTCCTCAAAGGTTCTCGATGAAACTGCAAAATAAAAAACAGCCGGGCGAAAATATCAGGGATATTTCGGCAACCCGGCTGTCTCTTTGAGACCCTATAGGCTTTCCGCCCCATCCTCGCGGATGGTTGAGTATTATCGTCTACCACCTATGTGTATTGAAGTTGAATCTAAATGGAATGATGAAAAAAGTCAATCCAGAGCCTGCGGAAAAATCACGCATCGACCATTTTCATGGCATAACCTTTACTGAAAACCCCACCACTGCGCCAGATTGCACTATGATAGAATTTATGCTATAAGTGGAAACCTGAATCTGCTTTGATTTAAACGGATAGGGAACTATCTGGAATTTTACGTAAGCGGTTTTCTGATGTAGCAGCTGATATCAAACAAAGCCTCGTCTGGTACAATCCAAGCGGGGCTTTTTTGATGTTTCTTAGTTGTATTGACTGGAAACGTATTGAAGAGAAAGGAGAAACTGTCATCCATGGAAAAGATTCAGTATGTTATCGGCCACCGCAATCCAGACACCGATTCTATAGCGGCGGCCATTGCCTACGCCGCCTTGAAACAAAAGCTGGGAATGCCCAACGTGATTCCGGCCATGGCCGGCGAACCCAATCCCCAGAGCCGTTTCGTACTTGATCGGCTCGCAATACATGAGCCGGTTTATCTGGCCGATGTGCACCCAAAAGTATGCGATACGCTCAACCGGCAACCGGTAACAGTCGCTATGCACTCGTCTGCATACGAAGCCCTTGAGCTTTTCCATCAGAGCGGAGTGCGGGTCCTGCCGGTTATCAGTGGCGAGGGTAAGCCGTGCGGGGTATTGTCATTGCTGCGGCTGTCCGAAAAGTATCTGCTTCCCGGCCGTGATCAGCAACGTGAAATCATCACCACGCCGACCGCCTTGGCCAGAAGCCTTTCCGGGCGGTTCGTGGCTGGTGGTGATGACGATACGCCAACCACCTTTAATCTCTTTATCGGCGCCATGCTGGAGGAATCCTTCTCCGACAGGATTTCCGGTTATGATCCGCGACAACTGCTGATCATGACGGGTAACCGCCGTTCCATCCTGTTGGCGGCCATCGAGCGTGGGGTCAGGATGCTGGTGGTTACCGGGGATCACCCTCTTGGCAATGATCTCCTTGCGCTGGCCGAGGAAAAGGGGGTCAGTGTTCTGTTGACCCCGCACGACACCGCTACAGCAGCCTGGTTGGCTCGACTGTCCACGCCGGTTTCGCTGTTCGCGGAATGCAAATTCGCTTCCATCGGCATTGGTGAACCACTTACCCATCTGCGCCAGAAGCTGCTTGGTTCCAGTGAATCTGCTATCCTGGCGCTCGAGGAGGATGGGACGCTGGCCGGAGTGGCGACCAAGTCTACCCTTCTGGCGTCTCTCCCGTTTTCGCTGATCCTTGTCGATCACAACGAGTTGGGCCAGGCAGTACCCGGTGCCGAGACCGTGGAGATACTTGAGGTTATCGATCACCATAAACTCGGCAACAATCATACCATCAGCCCGATCACCTTCATCACCTCACCGGTAGGAAGCACCTGCACCCTGGTGGCAGGCCGTTATCGTGAGTGCGGCATCGAGCCGGACAGAAAGATTGCTGCTCTGTTATTGGCCGGCATTCTCTCTGACACGGTCATTCTGAGGTCTCCCACCACCACGGACGAGGACCGAAAGATCGTTTGTTGGTTGGAGATGTTGGCTGATATGGATGCCGCCCTATGGGGGAAGGAAATGTTCGCGGCCAGCGCCTCTCTGCGGAATTTCGCTACTGCCGAAAAGGTGGTTGAAGCTGACTTTAAACTTTTCAAGCATGAAAAATACAGTATCGGGGTTGGGCAGGTCGAGGTTTTCGGTTTTGATGAATTTTATGATATGAAAGAACAGTTGTTATCTGCGCTGGCAGGGATAAAACGGCGCGATGGCCTGTTTATTGCGGGCTTGATGGTGACGGACATTTCTTCGGAAACAACGCTGTTTCTGGTGGAGGGGCATACCCGGATCGGGCATGTAATGGAATATCCGCAGTTGGAACCTCACTTGTATGAGTTGAAGAACGTCATGTCTCGCAAGAAGCAGGTAATTCCCCATCTTATGAAAATATTGGCTAAGGCTTGAGCACTAAAATGATTTTTACAGCGCAGAAATGTGTTACTCTGCTGAGTGATTTAAAAACACAGTTGATGTCGGCAGCAGCAGCGGATAATTAATACACCCGTAAGAGTGCCCATATAAAAAACTTATAATTGACTCTAACCGGTCGATGTTGAAGTGATTATTTATCTGTTGCCTACTTGTTTATCGCAAATGTCAAATTCGGCAT
>MHXL01000110.1:9604-10636 GCA_001824455.1 Desulfuromonadaceae bacterium GWB2_53_15 | reverse complement strand
TTATGGGATAGTTTAACCATTTTTGTGGTATCATTACTTACAAATCATTCAAACGAAAGGGAGGATATGGAAAAGCACGCAACATTCGGGAACGCTGATCTTGCCAAGAAAATGGCGTCGCAGTTCGGTACAAGCCGCCAGTCAGTTAAGGTCGATATGCGCTATGCCAAAGAAGTACAGACGTTTATCCGGAAGGTTGAAGAAGCCCACCAGAAAGCCGCTAACAGCACGCTCGTTTTTGGCTAATGTCCTATCTTAATGACCATCGCATGGCGGCTGCGGAGAGCCAGGAAGTTTATCTCCTCAAGCCGCCTTTTTCATTTTTTGACTTCATAGAAGATCGATTTGGTGACTGCGATAGTATCCGCCGCACCTTTTCGCTTGCCCGTTCAACCTCCGCCGAAACTCTCATCCTTGAACACATCCAGCCATGCGGAATTATTGCCGAAGAAAACCAGGACATCGCCGGACGGTTTCCAACGTATTCCAATACCGGTCTACTGCGGCTTTCTTTCTGGAATAAATCGATACCCGAAGAAGGCGTTTCTGCCCTTAACAGCAAAAACCTTGTTGGTTATGCAATCTTCAAGCGTGATCAGATAATCGACGACGGTTTTGACGAATGGCATATCTTCGAGGCCGCGTTTTCAAAAAATGCGCATCCAAGCAATTGTGTGCCTCATCCGCAGACCTATCGGCTCATGGTTGGCGGCACACCATTTGAGATCAAAGGGCTGCTCTACTGCCAGCAAAACACCCTCAACAAAGCTTGCGCTCATGTCGCCTTAAGAAGCCTCCTTTC
Source organism: Desulfuromonadaceae bacterium GWB2_53_15 (assembly GCA_001824455.1). Lineage (GTDB taxonomy): Bacteria > Desulfobacterota > Desulfuromonadia > Geobacterales > Pseudopelobacteraceae > JACPFJ01. The sequence goes on along the minus strand of MHXL01000110.1, from coordinate 9,834 downwards.
CAGAGTTTTGCCCGAAGGTGATATTTCCTATCGCCGGATAAATGAGATTGCTGCAACTGTGAATCCTGGCTATGTGCTGGGGCAAGGTTTTACTGTTCCCCAGATGCGCGAAGTGCTGTCCATTCTTAATCTCAGATACAATGACATTGACTATTGCCAGTGTGATGATCAGATGCGGAAGGACATACCCTTTCAAAAGTGCGCTTATGCCGGGCTTGAGTCCGGCGGCG
>MHXL01000110.1:0-9596 GCA_001824455.1 Desulfuromonadaceae bacterium GWB2_53_15 | reverse complement strand
GTGGGCTTTCGGCTTGCCGGTCCTGGGTTGGCGGAAGACGCAAAACATATCATTCCGATCTATGGCCATACATTTGACAAGGATACATGGGCACCAAACGCAGATATATCCTACTTCCATATTGGCGAAGGGGTCGGTTACGTTCCCAGCGAAAGCTGGACAAGCAGTTTCCTGGGCCATGATGACAATTTTGGCCCGAATTTTTGCATTCCCCGCTTGTATATCGAGAGCGACAAGGTCGATTACGTTGTCGAGATTTTCCGCCCCGGCATTTGTTATAGCGGTATGCAGGCCGAAGCAATGGCACTCAATATTCTTTACTCGCTATTGCCGAATGTTGGCGGTACCGGTAACAAATGGATTACACGGCTTTTCGAATGGACATCAAAACAGCAGGTTGTTTTTCGTGCCCAGGCCATGAGTACGGAGGAGTACGTCGCTCATCTATGCGGCTTGCGTGATTGGGAGAATAACGGAGAAAACCCTGAACTGTGCAAGTTGTTGGGGCAGGAAATGCCGGAATATATCTGGGCTGTTGAAGTGTCGACACCCCAGCTTTTCCCGGCCAACGAGCGCAAGCTGGGCGAGATCGTACTTGATGCGACCAAGGATTTAGACCTGAACGATGACGCATCTGTAAATGACGTTTTTATCTTTGCCCGCTTACCCGGAGAGTATCTGCTCGGAGGTGAAATCAGTAACGGGACTCCTCAATTTACCTCTGTTCCAAGCAGGTTGTTGTCGCATACCGAGTTGATTAAATCCTGATTCTTTCTTCTTGGACTTCCGCTTGAGGATGATTGCTGTTTCTGCTGCTGTAAGCACACTACAACCATCCCCTGCAGGCACGTGAGAACGTAGCGCGGGCCATTGACTCCGGCCTGACCATGCTTTATTGGCATGTTGGCCTGCGAGTCAGGCAGGATATCCTCAAGGATAAGCGGGCCAGTTACGACGAAGAAATTGTCTCCGCACTGGGGAGACAATTGGAAGTTGAATTTGGGCGAGGATATTCACCAAAAAGCCTCCGCCACATGATCCGATTTACCGATGCTTTTCCCGACTCCGAAATTGTCTCCGCGCTGCGGAGACAATTGACCTGGACCCATTTCAAGTCCCTCATCTATCTTGAAGAACCTCTTAAACGCAACTTCTACGCGGAAATGTGCCGTATTGAAGGCTGGAACACCCGAGCTCTGGACAATAAAATCCAGTCCATGCTTTTTGAACGCACTGCGCTTTCCGGAAACCCGAAAAGCTTGCCGAAATTGAACTGAAAGCTCTTCGCAATGAAGACAAGCTTACACCCGACCTGATATTCCGTGATCCCTCAAGGACACCTCAGTGCTCAGATGCTTTTACTCAACGGCTATACTTAAGATATTGGGCGCTATTTTTGTAAATCGAAGTGCAGAGCAGTAAAAATCGTGATATGTTTCCACTTGATGGAAGCACCTCGCGGAAAAAGAGCAGTAATATTTTGAAATTATCTGTATATATTTAAGATAAAAGCAGATACCCAGCTTAAATCCTTAAAAGGCTAAATCATGCCCCACCCTCTCGACGTGGTCATTGTATGGCATATGCATCAGCCATACTACAAGGATCCGCTCAAAAACGAATACGCACTTCCTTGGACCTATCTGCACGGCATCAAGGACTACTTCGACATGCCTGCGATTGTAGAGGATACCCCCGGCGCCAAAGCGGTTTTCAACCTGGTGCCGTCGCTGATCGAGCAGTTGCTGGACTACGCCTCCGGCACTGCTGTTGATCCGTTTCTGGAAAAGGGCCAGGCCGCGCCGGCCGATCTTTCCCAGGATGACCGCATCTTCCTGCTGGAAAACTTTTTCTCCGCCAACCGCCAAAGGATGATCGAACCCTCCCGGCGCTACCTGGAACTGCTCTACATGGCCGGCGAGGGGAAGCCGGGCAGCGCCCGCGACCGGGTACGGCACTTTACCGATCAGGATCTGCTCGATCTGCAGGTCTGGTTTTTCCTGGCCTGGACCGGTGAGGCCGCCCGCCGGCGCTATCCTGTCTTTGCCGAACTGGTTGCCAAAGGTGAAGATTTTACCGCCAGCGACAAGGAACTGCTCTTTGCAACGCAGCGTGAGCTGTTGCAGTCCATTATCCCGCTTTACAAACGCCTCCACGAAGAGGGGCGCATCGAACTTTCGGTGACACCCTACTATCACCCGATCCTGCCGCTGTTGTGTGACCTCCGTGTTGCCAAGACCGCCATGCCGCGTGTCACGCTGCCAATGGCCGGTTTTCGTCACTCCGAGGATGCCCGGGCCCAGATCCGCAGGGGCATCGACTATTTTCAGGAGATTTTCGGGTTTACCCCCAAGGGTATGTGGCCATCGGAAGGGTCGGTCAGCGACGAGGCGTTGGGAATCATCACCGAGTGCGGCATGAGCTGGATCGCCACCGACGAGGAGATCCTGGCAAAAAGCATGGATGGCGGTCTGGGAAATCACAAAGAGCGGCTTTACCGCCCCTGGCGTTTTGCCAACAGCCATGGCGAACTGGGGATATTTTTCCGTGATCACCAACTGTCGGATCTGGTCGGTTTCACCTATTCCCAGTGGGATGCCGGTCGGGCTGCCGGCGACCTGATCGGGCGCCTCACCACCATCAAGGCTCGTGTCGGCGGCGAGGGGCGGGTGGTCCCCATCATCCTGGATGGTGAAAATGCCTGGGAATATTACCCCAACAATGCCTACGACTTCCTGCAGCGAATGTACCGCGGCATCGCCGAATCTCCGGCCCTCAATCTGGCCACCTGTTCCGAAGTACTGAAGCATAACGCTTTCGACGGCCGTTTGCACAGCATCCACCCAGGTTCATGGATCAACGGCAACTACGGTATCTGGATCGGTCATCCCGAGGAAAATCTGGCCTGGGATCTGGTGGCAAAAGCGCGGGCAGCGGCTGTCTCCGGCAATCCGACCGTGGCGGCAGCCTTGGAGAGCGGTATACCTCCGGCCGACGCCTCGGCCGAGCTGATCTGCCGTTCCTTGTACGCCGCCGAGGGGAGCGACTGGTTCTGGTGGTATGGCGACGATCATTTTTCACCGCACAGCGACCGCTTTGACCGGCTTTTCCGCCAGCATCTGATGAATGTCTACCGCCTGTTGGGGCAGGACCCGCCCCGTGAACTGCTGGAACCGATCAAGAAAAAGAGCCCGGCCGGCCTGATCCGCGAGCCGGCGGCCTTTATCGATCCTGACATCAACGGCCGGGTCAGCGATTACTTCGAGTGGCTGGCAGCCGGTCTGTACGATCTGACTCGCCAGGGTTCGGCCATGCACTCCTCGGACCGCATGCTGCAAAGCTTTTACTACGGTTACAACAAAAGCTCGCTTTTCTTCCGCATCGATGGTGTCCTGGATCTGTCCCGTCTGCTCAAGGAGATCGACGTCATCAATCTGCATCTGATCTATGACCGGGAGTACCGGCTCCCTTTGCAGATTCGCAATGAGGAGGGGCTTCTGCTGGTCAAGGAAAACAATGTGTGGGTGCCGACCCGTGGTCACTGCCGCTGGAAGATAGCCAAGACTTGTGAGGTCAGTATCCCTCTTGGCAGCATCAAGCTCACGCCCAAGAGCAAACTGTTTGCCTATGTCTCCCTGGTGCGGGACAACGAGGAGATCGGCAGATGGCCCACGGATGCACCTTTGATGTTGTATTATGCCGGACCGGAGATCGAGCTGGATAACTGGTTGATATAACCCCTCCCCCGCCTCCCCTTATCAAGGGAGGAGCCTTTCTTCCCCCCTGATAAGGGGGGACTGAGGGGGATTGATTCTAAAGGAGATAGCATGTCTGAACTGCGCTGGGATCCAATAAAACTGCACTGGGTGATCATTGCCACGGAACGTGGCCGCCGACCGCGTGACTTTCAGGTGGAAGCGGAGGGTGACGGTATGCTGGCCTGCCCCTTCTGCTATGGCAATGAGGACAAGACCCCGCCTGAGATCTTTGCCATCCGCCCCAGTGGCCTGCCCAACGCCGCCAACTGGCGGGTGCGGGTGATCCCCAACAAGTACCCGGCACTGCGGGTGGAGGGGGAGATTAATAACCGCGGCTATGGTATGTACGACGTGATGAACGGCATTGGCGCCCACGAGGTGATCATCGAGACTCCCGATCACGATCGCACCCTGGCCGATCTGACCCCCAACGAGATAACCGATGTGTTGAGCGCTTACCGCAACCGCTATCTGGATCTGCGCAAGGATTTGCGCTTTCGCTACATGGTGCTCTTCAAAAACCACGGCACCCGGGCCGGGGCGACGCTGCATCATTCGCACAGCCAGATGATTGCCGTGCCGTTGTTGCCGCCGGTGGCCACCACCTATCTCAAGGTGGCGCGTAATTACTTCAACGCCAAGGAACGCTGCATCTTCTGCGACCTGATCGATTTTGAGCTGCGCGAAGGCGTTCGCGTGGTGAAGGAATTCTCCAATTTCGTCACCTTGGCCCCTTATGCCTCCAGTTCCCCTTTTGAACTGCGACTCTTCCCCAAGCGTCACAGCCACGATTTTGCCCTGATGAACGATGCCCAGTTGGCTGAACTGGCAGTGGCCATGAAAGATATGCTGCTGAGGGTCAAGACCGTGCTGCGCGATGCCCCCTACAATTTTATCCTGCACACCGCTCCACCCATGCATCGCCGTCCCGGAAAGCCGACCCACTGGAATTCACTGGAACTGGACTTTCATTGGCACATCGAGCTGGTCCCCCGCCTGACCCAGGTAGCCGGTTTCGAGTGGGGCACCGGTTTTTACATCAACCCCACCTCACCGGAGGATGCCGCCCAGTTTCTGCGTGAAGCGGATGTCTGACATAAAAGCAGCCCTTGATGCTCTCTACGCGTCGCGCTCTCCTCAGCATCTGGCCAACGATCCACTCTCCTTTTGTCACCGCTACCCTGACCCTGCTGATCAGGAGGTAGTCGCGGTGATCGCGGCTGCTTTTGCCTATGGCGCTGTTGGCATCATACTGCGCACGTTGGGATCGATCTTTGCCGAGTTAGGCCCATCACCGCGCCGCTATGTGGAACAGTTCGAGCCGAAACAGGGTCTGCGGACATTTTCCGGTTTCAAGCACCGTTTCAATGACGGCCGCGACCTGTGCGCCCTGTTGTGGGCCATTCGGCTGATGCTTGAACAGAGCGCTAGCATAGAGGCGTTTTTTTTGCGTGGCCTGGAGGGCGAGGCCGAGGATGTGACCGGAGCGCTGAACAGTTATTCAGCGGCCGTGTTGAAGCAAGATTATTGCCCGGTATTCGGCACAAAGGAAATTCCCCCCAATTCATATTTCCCCTTTTTGTTCCCCGCCCCGGCCTCGGGTAGTGCCTGCAAGCGGTTATGCATGTTTTTGCGCTGGGTGGTCCGACCGGCCGACAATATCGACCTGGGTCTTTGGCCGGGAATCTCCGCATCCAAATTGATAATCCCCGTAGATACCCATATCCAGCGTATCAGTGGTTACCTGGGCTTCACCCGCCGCAAGAGTGCCGACTGGCGCATGGCGCGGGAGATCACGGTTGCGTTGCGCCAGTTTGATCCTGCTGATCCGGTGAAATATGATTTTTCCCTTGCCCATCTGGGTATATCCGAGGGCTGCAATGGCGCAGATGCCTCCATCTGTCTTTCCTGTCCCATTGTCGGGATATGTCAGCAAACCGGGCATTAAAACAGTACAGGATCAAATCTGCTGTGTTGCCTTCTACCAGGGAGTTTAATGAAGAACACTCTTCCTTCAACACCAGCACCTCACAAGTTGGTACAAATCCCTGCAAAACGGCGTCGTTACGGCGTTGACGGCGATGTAATAAGATTGACACCTTTCAACCTTTTCTGATATAAAGATTTCCGTTGTTTCAGTCAGTTCCGTCGTCTGACGCATCGAATTCAATCCTCTCCGGGGAGTCACAGATGATTATCCAGTGTGAACAGTGTCAAACCAAGTTCAGGCTTGATGATTCCAAAGTCACCGACAAAGGGGTCAAGGTCCGCTGCGCCAAGTGCAAACATGTGTTTACCGTCAAACAGGAACAGTCGGAGGCAATCGAGCCTCAGCCGGATTTTAGCGCCCTGCTTGACGAGTCGGTTTCCTCCGGCAATGAAGTGGAAAGCTCTGATCAGCCGGCACCGCAGCAAGAAAGTTCTGTGCAAGAGTTTTCGCCTGAGCCTTCAATTGATTTTTCTGACAGTGGCGTGAGCGCGGATACTTTCTCCTTTGATTTGCCAAATATTGATCAACAGGAAAAAGCAGAAGACAACTTTTCATTTGCCAAGGATGAGCAGCTTGCGGCTTCTGCCGAAGATGAATTCAACACCTCATCCCTGGAAGGGGATCGCGGCTTTGCGCTTGACCAGGAAGAAACCCGCCCCGGCGAAGTGGACTTTGGGGGCTTTGATTTCGGTGATGTGCCTGCGGATGCCGACCAGACTGTGGCAGCAGATGCACCGCTGCCTGACTTGGGCGACATGAGCGGGGTGCATTCGCCGACACCACCAGCTGCTGCTGAGGAGGATTTTAGCAGCTTTAATTTCGGTGGCGAGGCCCTGTTTGGCGATGCGGTTGATGTGCCTGCGACCGAGGAACCGACCGAAACGATCACCTTCGATTTTCAGATGGACGAATTTGCCGATTCCATGGGGGTTGACGCCGTCACTGGAGATATGAAAAAAGCAGAGCAGGAAGAGCGGGGCGATGAACCGTTCAGTCTGGGAGAGATCGATTTTGGAGACGAACTGTCATCGGTTGCTGTTCAGCAGGTGCATCCTGACGAACTCAAGCCGTCTCAAGAGCTGCTCTTTGCTCCACTGGCCGAAGCTCAGATGAAACCGGTTCAGGCCGACGAGGATACCCTCAGTGCAGGATCGGTGACAGGCGCGCCCCAGACGGCGTTTCTGGATGAATTACCGCCGCTTTCCATTGGTTCACGCCGTAAGCAGAGCCCGCTTTTCGGCGGGCTGATCGCTTTGGTTTCGATAATTGTAGTGGCGGTGCTCGGCTTCTTTGGGTACTCCATATTCACGGAGGGCAAGGGGAAGGGTGTTGCGGAGAGCGGCAGGATCACAGTGCGATCCGTTGAGGCCTCCTTTATAAAAAATCCGTTGATTGGCGAGCTGTTGGTTATTACCGGCGAGGCGGTCAACGAGTATACTAAACCACGGGCTGCCATCCAGATCAAAGGGATGGTCTATGGTGCCAACGGACAGGTGTTGGCAACCAAAAATGCCTACTGCGGCAATCCGCTGACAAAAGAGCAACTGGCCACCCTGCCGGCGGACAAGATCGAGGCGGCCATGGCTAATCAGTTCGGCGATTCCCTGGCCAACATGGAGGTGGATGTCGGCAAGGCCATTCCCTTTGTGATCGTGATCTCCAAGCCACCGGCAGATGCCAAGGATTATGGGGTGGAACCGGCCGGTTCCACGGTGGCTGCGGGAAAATAGTAAACGGAAAGGCGGTTATCCACGAAGTACACAAAGGGGCACTAAGAATAAACCTTTAAAATAACGGGATAAAAATTAAGGGCCATGGATGATTTCCACGGCCCTTTTTGTTTGTTTTTCTTCGAGTTGCTTCGTGTCCTTCGTGGATAAATTATGAAGTTACAGTATCTCCATCAATTTGATATCAAAGGACAGGTCCCTGCCCGCCAGCGGGTGATTAGCATCCAGGGTAACGGTGGTATCGGTCACTTCAGTTATCAGGACCGGCAACGGGGTGCCGTCCTGGAGAACAACCTCCATCTGCTGCCCTTCTTCAGGTACAACACCCTCGGGAAGCTCACTGCGCTCTATCACCGCTACCATTTCGTCAGCCCGCGGCCCATATGCGTCCTCAGATGCGATCTTTACCTCGATCCTCTGGCCCGGTTCGAGTCCAATGACTGCCTGCTCGAATTTGGGGATCAGATTGCCGTCGCCGATGACAAACTCCATCGGTTCGGTGGGACGGCTGTGGCAGCCGCAGCCATCGCTTTCGCACTCATCGACAAAACCCTCTGATGAATCGAATATGCTGCCATCATCCAACCTGCCGGTGTAATGCACGCGGACCTTATCGCCGTTTTTTGCCTGTGCCATTGTTGTTTCCTTTCGTGGTGTAGTTCAACTGTTCGTGATTAACTTAAATGTCCACTTCCACCACGGAGACACGGAGGCACAGAGTAAAAACTGAGAAAAACAGAAATATTGCGAACACAAAGGTTAACGATGAAATTCAGATGGCACGGCTCTAGCCAAATGAGTATATTTCCATCTTTCTCCGTGTCTCTGTGCCTCCGTGGTGGATTGTTCTTTCAGGTTTGGTTTTGAGTGCAAAATTTACTGAAAATGCCGTAGAGCCGTTCGGTGTCATTGCTGCGTATCAGCACCCGCTTGTGGCGGGAGGTTTCGCCGGAGACAATTTCTACCGCTGATTTGGGAACATCGAACAGATCGGCCAGAAACTCGCGGCAAAGCTTGTTGGCGGCGCCATCCACCGGCGGCGAGGTCAGCCTGATCTTCAGGGCGTTGTCCTGCGGGCCGCAGACTTCATTCTTGGATGCTCGCGGCTGAATGTGCAGGTTGAGGAGGATGCCATCCTTTGTGACCGTGCACAGAGAAGGTTCAGGTCTGCTCATCGCCTGACAGTTGGCGGGCAAAGCTGTCCAAAAGGGCCTTCAGGCTCATCTCGAACTGGATTTTCTGACGCCGGACTTCTTCGATGCGTGCCTTGAGTTCACCCAGTTGCCGTTCGGAATCGGCTACGATCCGTTCAGCCTTGAGTTCGGCTTCGGAGACGATCAGTGAGGCTTCCTTCTGGGCGTTTGCTTTCATATCTTCAATGATGCGCTGGGCAGCCAGCATGGTTTCACGGAGGTCTTTCTCCTTCTCGGCCATGTCGAGCATATCCCGGCTCTGGCGGGATTGTTGCTCCTTGAGTTCATTGTTCTCGCGAACCAGGTTTTCCATCTCCGAGGCAACGGTCTGCAGAAAGGCATCCACGTCATTCGGGTCGAGCCCCCCCAGCATCTTGCCTTTGAACTGCTGTTGCTGGATGTCAAGCGGAGTGATTTTCATTCGGGTCAACCTCGTAGTTTAAGTGCCATGCTGGCAGTCATCAGGTACTGGTAGGCCGTATTGAATACGACGATCTGAAGCACGTAGATGATGGCAAAGGCCACCAAGGGGGAGAGATCCAGCATGCCGGTATCGGGCATGTGGCGCCTGATCCGGCGCAACAGCGGCTCAGTGACGCGATAGATGAAGCTGACAATTGGATTATAAGGGTCGGCATTCACCCACGAAATGATCACGCTGGCCAACAGCAGGTACTTGTAGATAGTCAATAGACCATCGGCCAGTTCAACGATCTTGGCCAGTGCCAGGAGTACATTTGCCATAAGAACCACGTAATTGCTCCACAAGATATAGTAAAAAGATGTTAGAATATGCCTTAAAGCGCCTGTAATGTCAAAGCAGAATGATGGGCGCGCTTGCCTTACCAGGAGTGCTCTGCTATAAACAAAACATTATGGGCGGCATTTGGCCGCCTTCTTTGTTGAGGTGTTCGCATGGAGAATT
>MHXL01000109.1:14318-14682 GCA_001824455.1 Desulfuromonadaceae bacterium GWB2_53_15 | reverse complement strand
CTGAACCGTTCCTGGCAGCATGAGCGGCGCGTAGCTGACAGCATCCTTTCCCGACTGGCTCCCCTGCCTGTCAACCAAGAACTCCTGCAGGCCGGCCTCGACCACTATTTCCCCTCACAGGCAGATAACATGGACTGGCAAAGGATCGCCGCCACAGCAGCAGCTTCCCGGCGTTTCACCGTGATTACCGGTGGCCCCGGCACCGGCAAAACCACGACCGTGGCCCGCATCCTGGCACTGCTGATCGAACAGGCCGGAGAGCAGATACCGGGCATCACTTTGGCCACCCCCACCGGTAAGGCGGCCATGCGCCTGCGCCAATCCATCCTGCAGGCAACACAACAGCTGGAACTGACTGATGTTG
>MHXL01000109.1:13069-14276 GCA_001824455.1 Desulfuromonadaceae bacterium GWB2_53_15 | reverse complement strand
TGCTGGGGGTAATTCCTAACTCAACCGGCTTCCGCCACAACCGTGACAATCCGCTGGCCTGCGATATACTGGTGGTGGACGAAGTCTCCATGGTTGACCTGCCGCTCATGGCCCGACTGCTGGATGCGCTGAAAAAGGATGCCCGCCTGATCCTGCTGGGCGATCAGGACCAACTGGCCTCGGTCGAAGCTGGAGCAGCACTGGCCGATATCTGCAACCATGGTGTCCGGATCCCTTTTTCCCCGGAATTCCGCGGACTGCTTGAAGCGTGCTGCGGAGCGCTGCCTGCGGCAAGCATCCCGGACGGCGATGCCAGGTACGGATCACCCCTGGCGGATAGCATCATCCACCTGGAAACCAGTTATCGTTTTGGAGCTGGCAGCGGCATCGGAACCCTAAGCCGCCTGATCAACAGCGGTGACAGTACCGCGGCCCTCGCGCTGCTGCAATCCGGCGCGCACTCCGACCTGATCTGGCGGCCGCTTCCGACCGGCAACGGTTTCGCCACTGCCTTTGCAGACGCCATGCGTGACGCTTACGGGGCTTATGCACGCGCAGCCTGCCCCGAAACGGCCCTGGATGAATTGGAGCGTTTCCGGGTGCTTTCACCACACCGGCAGGGGACCTACGGAGTGGAAAACCTGAACCGGCTGGCCGCAAGCGCCTTGGGGCTGGGCCATAGCGAGCGCCAGCCCTGCTGCAGCTTGTTGCCGGTGATGGTAACCGGCAACAACTACGAACTGGGGTTGTTCAACGGCGATACCGCCGTATTGATGAACGCCCCCCCCGACGGCCGCCTGACTGCCTTCTTCCCCACCCCTGAGGGAAGTCTGCGCAGTCTCTCGCCGTTGCGTCTGCCGGCATACGAGACCGCCTTCGCCCTGACTGTCCATAAAAGTCAGGGTTCGGAATTTGAGCGCATACTGCTGATCCTGCCGGAACAGGTCTCGGAGGCGCTCAGCCGCGAACTGCTGTACACCGCTGTCACCCGGGCCCGTGGCCGGGTGGAGATCTGGGGAACGGAAGAGGTGTTCAGTTGCGCAGTGGAACGGCGCATTGTCAGGAATTCCGGGCTCAGGGAACGTTTGTGGGGGAAATAAGATTCCGCGAAAACCGACCACCCCCAACCCCTCCTTATCAAGGAGGGGAGCTCTCAAGTCCCCCTCCTATTTTAGGAGGGGATAGGGGTGGTAAGGTGTCAGCTTGA
>MHXL01000109.1:10473-13001 GCA_001824455.1 Desulfuromonadaceae bacterium GWB2_53_15 | reverse complement strand
ATTCGTTGGCGGACATCTGACCCGCGAGCTACTGAGCAGAGGGCACGAACTGCGACTGCTCGTGCACCGGCGCGGCAAGACAGCCGAAGCTGTGGAGCAGATCGAGGGGGATGTCACCAGCTTGGATAGCTTTGAAGCGGGGCTTGGCGGCTGTCAGGCTGTCATCAACCTGGTGGGGATCATCAGGGAGTTCCCGGCGCGGGGTGTGACCTTCGAACGGCTGCACGTGCAGGCCACGGCCAACATGCTGGCGGCCGCCAAAAAGGCCGGGGTCAGGCGTTATCTGCAGATGTCGGCCCTGGGGTCTCGCCCGGATGCAGTTTCGGCCTACCACAAGACCAAGTTCCGGGCCGAAGAACTGGTGCGCGCCAGCGGCCTTGAGTGGTCCGTAATGCGCCCATCGGTGATCTATGGCCCCAAGGATGCCTTTATCAATATGCTTGCCGGCCAGCTGCGCATGGCACCGGTCATGCCGATCATAGGTGATGGTCGCTACCGCCTCCAGCCGATCCATGCCGACGACGTGGCCCGCTGTTTCGCACTGGCGCTGGAGCGGCCCGAAACCATCGGCCAATGCTATGAACTGTGCGGCAACGACCGATTATCCTATCTGGAGTTGTTGGATGCGGTCGCCAGTGCCATGGGTAAATCCCCACCACTAAAACCCCATGCGCCACTGGGGCTGATGAAGCTGGTCATACCGCTGATGCAGCGCATCCCGCGTTTCCCCATCACCATGGACCAGTTGCAGATGCTGATCGAGGAAAATATCTGCGACGGCCGCTGGAAACTGACCTTCGGCTTTGAGCCGCGTGACCTCCGCGCGGGCATCCGCGAATATCTGGGACGCTAGCAGCGGCCCCAAACAGCTCCTGAACTTGACCGGAACATCCCTGTACTGTATAAAGATCAGTCAGGAGTCTTCATGAATGTCCGTTTACGACACATACGGGTAACAACGATCGTCGTCTGTTCTGCCCTGCTGCTGATCGCCGCCGGCGCCCGTGCTGAAATAACCCCATTTGATGCCGATCCCCAACTGACCGCGCTGGAGGAACTCGTCACCAAAAGCAGCCCACAGGGGGCAAGGGAAGGATTTGCCTCCTATTACGCCGCACGCTTTATCGGCAGACGAACCACCTCGGGTCATCGCTACCATCCCGAGAAGATGACCGCCGCCCACTACAGCCTCCCCTTGGGAACCCTGGTGCGGGTGATCAACCCGGCCACCAAACAGGAGGTACAGGTTACAATCAACGACCGTTGCGCCCGCAAACCGTTCCCCTTCATTGATCTTTCACGCGCCGCCGCCAAAAAAATCGGGCTGTGGGGCAAGGGCAAGATCAAGGTAGTCATCATCCCCCTGCTGGAAGAGCCACTGCAGGAACCGGCCTGACACACAGGCAAAAAAAAGACCGGCCACCCTGCAGCAATTCAGGGCAAACGGTCATTTATAATTCTTGCAGCCACGTATCCGCGAGATAATGTGCGGATTATTCCTGTTCCTGTTCCTCCACCGCCAACGTCACCGTAAAAGTTGTTCCCCCGCCGTTCCTGCTCGCTACCTTGATCTCTCCGCCCATATTCTCTACCAGTTTTTTTGTGACGAACAACCCTAATCCGGTCCCTTCACCAGCTTTTTTGGTTGTAAAATAGGGGTCGAAAATTTTGCCGATTGATTCAGGTGGAATACCGGGACCGCTGTCGGCAATGATCAGGCAGACCTTGTCTTTTCCGGCGAAAGCAGTCTCCACAAGCAGCTTGCCGCCATCCGCCTCCATGGCCTGGAGGGCGTTCATGATGATATTGAGCAGAATCTGTTTGAGCAGGTTGGCGTCCAACTGGATTACCGGAAGGTGGTAGTCCAGTTGCCGCAGGATGGTGACACCGCGCCGGGCGGCTTCATAGCTGAGAAATTCAAGTATGAATTCGGTGGTGAGGTTAAGGTCTACTTCACCGGTTGCAACATCATGACTGCTGAAATTCAACAAACCGCGAGTCAACCTGGAGAGCCGCTGGGCCTCGGAATTGATGCGGGCAACCATCTCCCGGACAAATTCCGGTACATCCTCTTCGCGCATAATCATTTGCGAAGCAGAGATAATGACTGAGAGCGGAGCATTCAGCTCATGCACGACACCAGCGGAGATCTTGCCCAGTTCGGCCATTTTTTCATTATAGGCCAACTGGGACAGCAGATCTTCGTTGATCGCTCCATCGCTATGCCTGACTGGCTGGTTTTTCATGCGCGCTCCGGGGTCGGCGTGTTACGGAAAGAAGCCGCCCACGTTGGGCGGCTTCTGCTTGGTTCCGCGGATATGCGGTGTGTTCTACATATTGTAACCGCTTTCAGAATGCTGGGTCTGGTCAAGGCCCATGATCTCGTCTTCTTTCTCGACACGCAGACCCATGGTCTTGTCGAGGATAAAGGCGAGCACCAAGGTGACGATGAAGGCATATGCACCAGCTGCCACAACCGCGATCAGCTGGGTCATGAGCTGCTTGAAGTTGCCGGCCAGCAGGCCGGT
>MHXL01000109.1:9561-10460 GCA_001824455.1 Desulfuromonadaceae bacterium GWB2_53_15 | reverse complement strand
GCAAAGACACCGGTCAGGATCGCACCGAAGGTGCCGCCGATACCATGTACGCCGAAGGCATCCAGAGAATCATCGTATTTCAGCTTGGCCTTGAGCAGTATGCCGCCGTAGCAGACCAGACCGGCGGCCAGACCCATCAGCAGGGCGGCTCCCGGCTGAACAAAACCGGCGGCAGGGGTGATCACGACCAGGCCGGCCACGACGCCGGAACCGAAACCAAGGGCGCTTGGCTTGCCGGAGTGAATCCACTCGGCGATCATCCAGGAAAGGCCGGCTGCTGCCGGAGCAATGGTTGTGGTGGCGAAGGCCAGACCGGCCAAGCCGCCGGCTGCATCAGAGGTGTTCACCCCTACAATTGCCGAACCGGCATTAAAACCGACCCAGCCGAACCAGAGCAGACCAACACCCAGCAGGGTCAGCGGCAGGTTATGGGGAGCCATGCGCTCAGTCGGGTAGCCGTGACGTTTGCCGAGGAAGATCAGGAAAGCCAGGGCCGAGATACCGGAGGAGAGGTGCACGACAGTACCGCCGGCGAAATCCAGGGCACCCTTCTTGAAGAGCCAGCCTTCTGTCATCCAGACCCAATGGGCCAGCGGATCATAGACCAGGGTGGTCCAGAGCAGAACGAACACACAGTAAGCCGAGAACTTGACACGCTCGGCCATGGCGCCGGAGATCAGGGCCACGGTAATCATGGCGAACATGCACTGATACATGGCGAACACCAGCTCAGGAATGGCGCCCGGCTCCTTGGTATAGTTCTGGAACAAGGCAAACTCAACAACGCCGCTGGAGGCATCCTTCATGATGATCAGGCCGTTCAGCATGAACTTGCTGAAGTTGCCAACCAACCCCATGCCACCCATGTCCGGAGCAAAGGCAAGTGAATAGCCGATCAC
>MHXL01000109.1:4471-9455 GCA_001824455.1 Desulfuromonadaceae bacterium GWB2_53_15 | reverse complement strand
ATCATCAGCAGCACCAGCGCTGAAGAAACCAGCATCCAGGCGGTGTCACCGGTATTGAGTACCGGCTTGACATCAGGAGGGGTGGCCGGTTCAGCAGCAGGAACAGCTTCGGCTGCAGGGGCTGCTGCTGCGTCCGGAGCCGCCGCGATGGCGGCCGCTGCCGGAGCTTCTTCTTTCTTTTCTTCTGCCATGGCGCTGAGCGGAATCATACCGGCCATGATGATGAACATTATTGATGCAAGATACAGTTTAAGTTTCATGATATACCTCCGTATAAGTGGTTGTACCTGCCCCCGCTGACCTAAATCGCTTCGGAGCCTTGTTCGCCGGTTCTGATCCTGACGGCTTCTTCCAGCGGGATGACAAAGATTTTGCCATCGCCGATCCTGCCGGTCTTGGCGGTATTCATGATCGTCTCCACCACCTTGTTGACCAGTTCGTCGCTTACCGCGATTTCCAGCTTGATTTTGGGGATAAAATCCACCACGTATTCTGCGCCCCGATAGAGTTCGGTATGCCCTTTCTGGCGGCCATAACCCTTGACTTCGGATACGGTGATACCCTCAATGCCGATCTCGTTCAGGGCATCTTTTACTTCGTCCAGCTTGAAGGGTTTTATGATTGCTTCGATGAGTTTCATGTGCAGACCTCCTTGTGTGCGTATATGTGGACTCTCTTCTAAAAAGGTGGGGGTGGGTGGCGCCCACCCCCGAATTGAAGGAGGTACAGCCTATAAGTTGATATCGAGCTGGGTGGTGAAGGTCGGCTTGCCGCCGGTGAGTACGCTCTGACCGGGGTTATAAATATCCACGCCCAAAAGCAGGGACACGTTTTTGGAAAATGCCCAGGAACCGCCGAAGCTGAGGGCACCGTTATAGTTTCTGCCGCTCATGTAGTCTACAGCCAACCAGAGCTTGTCGGAGATCTCCGGCATGGCGCGGTCCCAGGAAGCCAGGATGCCGTTGTTGATCTTCTCGCCTAACTGTTTTTCCGCGCCGTTATAACCGCCCAGCGAGATACGGCCTACCACTGGCAGGGTCTTGGCGACAAGGCCGTAGGCCATGTTCTGCATGGTGTTGCCAGCAACGCCCCGGTCAAAGGTACCGATATTGTACATACCGGCAGCGATAGCCGGCATGCCTTTTATGCCAAATGCATCCTCAGGGATGCCTGTTTTGAAGTTGAACATGATCGGGTGTTTTGCCTGATTGCTCGCTCCGCCAAGATTATCGGTGAGATAATCGACACCAAGCTCAAGTTTGAAATTATCGAACGGGAGAACACCAGCAGTGACGCCGAGGTCATAGTAGTTGGCCCCTGCATTGGGTGCATCGGAAAAACGGATGTAATTATCGATACCAATGTTGACTTCCTTAAAGCCTTTGACATCGGTTGACGGGATCCAGATCTGGGTCGAAGGGGTCGCCAAGGCCTGCCCACATGCCATTGCCACTACCAAACCTGCTGCTGCCAGAATTCCTTTGAGTTTCATCTTTCCTCTCCTTTTCATCGTTGATTTTGAACGGTGATCGAATGAAAGCTTCGTTGGTTCCATCGCTGCACGTTCTGTAGAGTAGAATGTATGTTGGCTACAACCGCGAAAGCTGATTGCCTGCTTGGATTCTTCATTAGCATAGAGCGTGCCATTTACGTTTTATTCAATGTTATCGTAACGTTAAACATATTATGCGCTAATACTCAGTCCAAACGTCTGGAAGACCGATGAGGGCTTGCACATAAATTATACAGCGATATTTACTGTATGGCCATTTGAGTACATTAAGATTCTGTCCGGAACCCTTAGTAATACTGGTTGGTACTGCAGCGAGACACGTGCGCACAAAAAATATGCACCCTGACTAAACAATTTGATGTAACGTTTTTTTTCGGGTAGGCTAGCTAGTATCCATACGGAAACTCCGGATGAGAAACTAGCAGTTTTCAATTTGGAAACGAGCAATTTTTCGTCCTGACAAGGAAATCAAGGGATTGCGCGGAGGCGTACATCGGTACGCCGCACAAGCAAGCCCGAAGGTTGACGCCGCCAGGGAGGAAAAGGGCCGTTTCCGGATGAAAACTAGCTATGCGTAACGTGATTTTAATCAGGGAGGTTATTCATGACGCCTGTGGCAAAAATCAGTGAAGTACCTAATTTCGGCAAGAAACAGGTCTCCGTGTCCGGCCGGGAACTCCTGCTGATAAACATCAAAGGCGCCATCTATGCCTGCGAAAACGAATGCCCCCATCAGGGAAGCCCCTTGAGTGCCGCCGTGGTAAAGGACGGCACCATATCGTGCCCACGCCACGGCTACCGCTTCAATCTTGTTGATGGAAGCTGTAGCGATCACCCCGAATTCGCCCTCAAGACCTATCCGGTTCAGCTAAGTGGAGACGACATCCTCGTTGACCTGGATTAGACATGGACCATGTCCTGATCACCATCATTGCTACCTGTGTCGCTGCACTTTCCTTTATAGCCGCCGGACATGCCCTGCTGTATAAGCGCGATTCACGGTCTGCCTTGGGGTGGATGAGCCTGAGTCTGACGCTGCCTCTGTTCGGCCCGTTCCTGTACTGGTTTCTCGGTGTCAACCGCATCTCCCGCCGGGCCAGGATATGGCATAACAGCGGCCGGCGCATCAGCGGCATGGACATCTACCCGACTCAAGAGCAGGAAACGGAATCCGCCCAGCTGCCTCCAGAGGCCAGGCATCTGCGTGACCTGCGCTTCCTTGCGGACCATGTGGTCCAAACCCGCCTGCGGGAAGGAAACCGCATCACTCCACTGGTAGACGGCGAAGAAGCGTATCCGGAGATGCTGGCTGCCATCGCCAGAGCCCGGGAAAGCATTAACCTGAGCAGCTACATCTTTGATGCCGACGAAATCGGCGCGGAGTTTGTCACACACCTTAAGGATGCTGCGGAACGGGGTGTCGAGGTACGGGTGATCATCGACGCCCTGGGAGAAAAGTACAGCCGCATTTCGCCCCGCAAGGCCCTGGCCGGG
This sequence comes from Desulfuromonadaceae bacterium GWB2_53_15, assembly GCA_001824455.1. Lineage (GTDB taxonomy): Bacteria > Desulfobacterota > Desulfuromonadia > Geobacterales > Pseudopelobacteraceae > JACPFJ01. Next base: position 6,448 of record MHXL01000109.1, on the reverse strand, counting down.
TCAGGAGTCAGGCTGGTGCGGTACCTCCCCCTGCGGCACGGCGCTTATATCAACCTGCGTAACCACCGCAAGCTGCTGATCATTGACGGTCGCGAAGCCTTCACCGGCGGCATGAACATCCGCAGCTGCCATCAAACCTCCCAGACCGCACACATAAGCGCAATTCATGACATGCACTTCTGCGTCCGTGGGCCGGTGGTCAACGACCTGCAGCGCGCTTTCCTTGAGGATTGGCACTTCGTAACCGGCGAGCGGCTGGATAACCGGCTCTTTTTTCCATCCATCGATCCTCTGGGGAACTCCCTTGTACGCTCCATCAGCGATGGCCCGGACAAGGAATTCAGGAAGCTGGAGCAGATCATCATGGGAGCCCTTTCCTGTGCCGGCAGGTCCGTCTTGATCATGACACCCTACTTCGTCCCCGACCGTCCGATGACATCGGCCCTGATCACCGCCGCCCTGCGCGGAATCGACGTTTGCATCCTGTTACCCGGAAAAAACAACCTGCCCTTCGTCCAGTGGGCCTCCAATGCCTTGCTGGGTGAGTTATTGGCCAATGGCGTCAGGATTTTCTATCAGCCGCCACCCTTTGTGCATACCAAGCTCTTCATGGTGGATGGCGTCTGGTCGCTGATCGGTTCCGCCAATCTGGATGCCCGCAGTCTGCGCCTCAATTTCGAGCTCAACCTGAGCATCTTCGACAGCAACTTTACGGCCCGATTGAAATCCCACTTTGAAGCTGCCCAGGCAGCATCCCGGGAGGTAACCCTCGCTGACCTGGGAAGCAGCAGCTTGCCGATCAAACTGAGAGAGAATTTTGCCCGCCTGTTTTCTCCGTACTTGTAAAAAGACTAAAAGAGTATTTTTATCCTATTGACATTGGAATAATTGGCTGGTATGAATTAAAACATACAATTTACAACAATTTACTCATTCGAAAAGGAGCCAATCCAATGTGCCTTACAACTCTCGTAACTCAGCAGGCCCCAGATTTCACCGCCGAAGCGGTCATGCCCGACAACACCTTTGGCAACATCACCCTCTCAAGCTTTAAGGGCAAGTACGTTATCCTGCTCTTCTATCCGCTGGACTTCACCTTTGTCTGTCCCTCGGAAATCCTGGCTTTCGACAAAAGGGTTAATGAATTTAAAACCAAAAACTGTGAGGTGATCGGCGTCTCCGTGGATTCCAAGTTCACCCACCTGGCCTGGAAAAACACCCCGGTCGAGAACGGCGGCATCGGCAACATCCAGTATCCGCTCGTTCAGGATCTGAACAAGGAGATTGCCAAATCCTACGGCATCCTGTTTAACGGTTCGGTTGCCCTGCGCGGCCTGTTTCTGATCGATCCCACCGGCAAGGTGCGCCACTGCGTAATAAATGATCTGCCGCTGGGCAGAAGCGTGGTTGAAGCCCTGCGCATGGTGGACGCCGTCCAGTTCTCCGACACCCATGGCGAGGTCTGTCCGGCCAACTGGCAGGAGGGCGAAGAGGCCATGAAACCCACTGCCGAAGGGGTAGCCAGCTACCTGGCCAAGCACGCCAAGTAACTCCAAAGAGCATTTAAGGCGCGGTCACACAGGTCGCGCCTTTTTTTATTGCCACTTAACCGGCTGTTACCGTAGAGTTGCTATAATGTACCCTCATGAGATCGAAAACACACCCCTGCTCTTCGGTCACGACCAGCGACCCAACATCGTGGCCGTGGAACCTGCCGGCCCCTTCGTGCGGCTCTTTTTCAGGACACCCCATGGGGTGCATTTTCATGACGATCCATTCCAGCCATTTATTCTGGTCAGCGATCCAACCCTGATCAACGGCAGCCGGGTGCCCTGTTCGGTACGCCAGTTGGAAGGGGAGGAACTCTTCCGCTACCAGCTCCTGTTTGAATCCTGGGCCGACTGCCTGAAAACCCGCGATTATCTGGCTTCAAAAACCGGCTTCACTCCCAGTGCAGCCGACGCCCCATATCTGTTT
>MHXL01000109.1:4169-4440 GCA_001824455.1 Desulfuromonadaceae bacterium GWB2_53_15 | reverse complement strand
CCACCGGCACAACGCTGTTCAAGGGGATGGAATTCCAGGAACTGCATTGCCTGACCCTGGATATCGAGACCTTCTGCGCCGAAGGTTACGAGTTTTCCAACCCTGATCGGCCCGAGGACCGGATCATCTCCATCGCCTGCAAGGAGTCCCACGGACAGGAGACAGTGCTGCGGGGCGACAAGCTGTCAGAACCGGAACTGCTGCTGGCGCTGACTGACATCATCCGCCGCAGCGACCCGGACGTGATCATCGGCCACAACATCTTCCGCTT
>MHXL01000109.1:2766-4163 GCA_001824455.1 Desulfuromonadaceae bacterium GWB2_53_15 | reverse complement strand
GGACTACCTCGGCAAACGCGCCCAGCTGCACGGAATCCGCCTGAGCTGGGGGCGCAACGGGTCGGCGCCGCACATCACCCCAAGCTCGCGCTGGAGCCTTGCGGAAAAAACCATCGACTACCCACGCTGGGACATCTACGGCCGCCACGTCATCGACACCTATTTCCTGGTGCAGCACTATGACCTCACCCAGCGCGGCCTGCAAAGCCACGGCCTCAAACAGGTGGCCCGCCACCTGGGAGTGGCGGTGCCAGAGCGCGTCTATCTGGAGGGCAAGGACATCGCCGGTCAATTCCTGCGCGATCCGGAACTGCTCTACCGCTACAACCTGGACGATGTCCGCGAAACCCTGGCGATCTTTCACATCCTGGCCTATCCCTGGTTTCTGCAAACCCGCATTTTTCCTTATTCCTTCCAGAACTGCCCCCTGCGGGGCAACGCCACCCGCATCAATGCCTTGTTCCTGCGGGAATATCTGCATCGCGGTCATGCCATCCCGGTCCGCACCGCCGGTGCAGCCCCCTTTGAAGGCGGCTACACCAGCCTGCTCAGGCAGGGGATCTGCGGGCCGATCGTCCATTGCGACGTGGCCTCGCTGTATCCCTCCCTGATGCTGACCTACCGGCTCAGACCCGCCAGGGATTCTCTGGGGCTATTCCTGCCCATTCTGGCCGAACTGCGCCGCTTCCGGCTGGAGGCAAAACAGGCGGCACGAAACAGCGCCGACGACAAGGAACAACAATATTTCGAGGCATTGCAACAGGTCTTCAAGGTTCTGATCAACTCGTTCTTCGGCTATCTGGGAGCGCCGCTGCACAACTTCTCCGATCCGGAGACCGCCGCGGAAGTGACGCGTTTGGGAAGGGTGACCATCAAGTCCATGATGGAACTGCTGCGACAGGCAGGGGCCGAACCGATTGAGGTGGATACGGATGGGATCTATTTCCGGCCGGGGGCAGGCTGCGAGGAGGAAGTGGATCAGAGAGCACTGGTGGAACGCATCTCCCAGGCGCTGCCAGCGGGGATCGAAGTGGAGATGGATGGCCGTTACCGTTCCATGCTGGCCTATAAGGTCAAGAACTATGCCCTGCAGGGATACGACGGCAAGATCATCATCCGGGGAAGCAGCCTTCGTTCCCGGGGTCTGGAGAGTTACCTCAGGGAGTTCCTGCGGGAAGCGGTGGAACTACTGCTGACCTCCGGGGGGAGCGGCCTAGAACAGGTCTATGATCGTTATGTCGCCCGCCTGATGGGGAGGGCTTTCGAAATTGGCTGGGTTGCCCGGACAGAGACGCTCAACGAATCTCCTGACAGGTACCGCCAGAAGCTGCGGGCAGGAAAACGCAACCCCTCGGCCGCCTTTGAGATCGCCCTGGCGGGGGAGCGTCCCTACCGTG
>MHXL01000109.1:623-2715 GCA_001824455.1 Desulfuromonadaceae bacterium GWB2_53_15 | reverse complement strand
CCTACGAAAACTGCCGGCCGGCGAGCGCCTTCGACCCGGCCCGCCCTGACGTCAACATCGCCTATTACATCGAAAAGATCAGGCATCTGAAAAAGCGCTTTGATCCGTTTCTGCCAAAGGAGCCGACACTGTTTGAGCTTTAACGTCTTAAAAGCTGCTACGCTTGCATGTACCGGTTCTTTGTGGTAAGAGACTGGAATGATGGATGCGGATACCGTAACCTCGATATACAGCACATAGCTTCTAACTTACTATATTTAGGAGATGCCATGAAAACGACCCTGCTGTTCCCCTTACTGCTGCTTGCTATCATGCTGGCGCTGCCGGTTGCGGTTCGAGCCGAACAGCAACCCGAGATGATCGTTGAAAAAATGGCCATCAAGCTCACCCGCGGCGTAACCAATACCTTCACCAGTATTGCCGAAATCCCCAAGCAGAGCATCCTTACTGTGCGCGACATGGGGACGCCGGGCTATGTGATCGGGCCGCTCAAAGGGATCGGCATGACACTCTATCGCGGTTTCATCGGCATGACCGAGGCGATCTTCTTCCTCGTTCCCCAGCCGGGCTACTACGACCCGATGATCGAGCCGACCTATGTCTGGCAGGGCTGGGAACCGAAACGGGACACGGCACCCGTTCTGCAGGAAGAGGTAAAGTAGGCCGTACCTCCCCACAACAATACAATACGAAAAAAGGCGAACCTGACATGGTCCGCCTTTTTTCGTCTGAGCGTCTTACAAAAGTTTTGAATAGCCTATAGCGCGCAGATCCGCTGGCGGAGATAGGCCTCGAATTCCGCTTGGAATTCGGGCCGTTTCAGGGCCATGTCCACAGTAGCCTTGAGGAAACCCAGCTTATCGCCGCAATCGTGGCGCAGCCCCTCAAACAGGCAACCATACACCTTTTCCTCTTTGGACAATGTCAAGATGGCATCGGTGAGCTGGATCTCGCCACCCTTGCCCGGTTCCTGCTGTTCCAGGATGCCGAAGATGCGCGGTGTCAGCACGTAACGGCCGATAATGGCCATATCCGAGGGCGCCTCTTCCTGTATGGGCTTTTCGACCATGTCAAGCACCTCGAAGACCCGCTCGGTAACGGCCTGTGCCTTGACGCAGCCATAGGAGGAGATATTCGCCATCGGCACCTTCTCCAGCGCCAGTACCGAGCTGTTATAGATCTCGAAGGTATCCAGAAGCTGCCGCAGGCAGGGGCGCTCGCTGTCGATGATGTCATCGCCCAGCAGCACGGCAAAGGGCTCGTTACCGACAAAATCCTTGGCACAGAGGATGGCGTGCCCCAAACCCAGCGCCTTTTTCTGGCGCACGTAGAAGATGTCAAGCAGGTCGGCAATCTCACGCACCGCCCGCAGCGTCTTGTTCTTGCCTTTTTCCAGCAGGTGCGTCTCCAGTTCGATGGAGATGTCAAAGTGGTCCTCAATGGCCCGCTTGCCGCGGCCGGTAACAAACAGGATCTGCTCGATGCCGGATTCCACCGCCTCTTCCACCACATATTGCACCAGTGGTTTGTCGATCAGCGGCAGCATCTCCTTGGGTGATGATTTAGTGGCCGGAAGAAAACGCGTACCCATACCGGCCACGGGAAAAATGGCTTTTTTGACCTTCATATGTATTCACCTCAATTCAAATTATGGTGTAGGGGCGTGGGCTTGCCCCGCCCTGTTGCAATATTCGGCATTGTTGCCATTATCAACAGGGCGGGCCGAGGCCACGCCCCTACTTTGTCTCTTAGATCAATTATGTATCGCCGCAACCACCTGCGGCACAACCTCGTCACGCCCCATGGCCATGATATGAATCCCCGCACATAAGCTGCGACACTGCACTGCCATCTCGGAGGCGATCCGCACCCCTTCGGCCGCCGGGTCGACAGCTGATTTCAAACGTTCAACAATCGTTTGCGGCACCTTCAATCCGGGGATAGCACGGTTGATAAACTCCGCCATCCTGGCAGATTTCAACACAAGGATACCAGCAATTACCTTAACATCAAGCGGCTGCACGCTTTCGCAGAAAAAAGCCAAACGTTCCGGGCTGAACACGGCCTGGGTCTGGAAGAAGCGAGCTCCGGC
>MHXL01000109.1:412-532 GCA_001824455.1 Desulfuromonadaceae bacterium GWB2_53_15 | reverse complement strand
CCGGGCCGGCGCAGACCCTGGCCTCGTCCGGGATCGCCAGCCCCCAGTCGCGGAGCGCCGCCAGCGCCTGGCTCCCGGTTCGGGGCGCCCGGCCGCCGCGCATGGCCAGGATGTCGTAGC
>MHXL01000109.1:0-400 GCA_001824455.1 Desulfuromonadaceae bacterium GWB2_53_15 | reverse complement strand
GCGGGCGCGACGCGGTGACGCGCGAGTCGAGCTGGCGGACCGACCCCGCCGCGGCATTGCGCGGATTGGCGAACGTCGGCGCCCCCTCGCGCGCCAGCCGGCCGTTGAGGCGCGCGAACGCCTCGCCGCGCATGAGCGCCTCGCCGCGCACGGCCACGAGCGCCGGCGCCGGGCGCTTCCCGGTCGCGAGCCGCAGCGGAACGGACCGGATCGTCTTCACGTTCGCGGTCACGTCCTCGCCGCGCGCGCCGTCGCCGCGCGTGGACGCGCGGGCGAGCGCGCCCCGCTCGTACACCAGCTCCAGCGACAGCCCATCGAACTTCGGCTCGATCGTGTACGCGACGCGGCCGCGGACCTCGCGGCGCATTCGCTCGTCGAACCGGCGGACCGCCTCGGGATC
>MHXL01000108.1:17127-20383 GCA_001824455.1 Desulfuromonadaceae bacterium GWB2_53_15 | reverse complement strand
CAGCGGCTACAACGTGGAACTTACCCGGGCCATTGCCGAGGTGATGGGCATGAAGGTCGAATTCCGCCTGGGTGGCTGGTCCGAAATGCGCACTGCCCTGCAATCCGGCAGGGTCGATGTGCTCCAGGGGATGTCCTACTCGGAAGAACGTGCCGGTGAGGTTGATTTTTCCCTGCCGCACACCATTGTCAACCATGCCGTATTCGCCCGTAGCGATTCGCCGAACATCAACTCAATGGCCGAATTGGAGGGGAAAACAGTAGCAGTGCACCGTAGCGGGATCATGCACGATTACCTGGTCAAAAAAGGGTTCAGCGGCAAACTGGTCCTGACCGATACCCCGGCCGATGCCCTGCGCCAACTGGCTGCGGGCAAGACCGACTATGCCATTGTGGCCATCGTGCCGGGCATGTACATTATCCGCGAGTTGAAGCTGACCAATCTGCTGCCGGTTGTGCGCAACGTCGCCACCCATCGCTATTGCTATGCCGTTGACAAGGGTAACACCGAGCTGCTTTCGCGTTTCAACGAGGGGTTGGCCATCCTCAAGAAGACCGGCCAGTACCAGTTGATCTACAATAAATGGCTGGGCGTGCTGGAGCCGCAGGACGTTGACCTGCGCACAATCGCCAAGTACGCGGCTGTTGTGGTTGTGCCGCTGGTGCTGCTTTTGGGCGGATTTGCCCTCTGGTCCCGCACCCTGCACCGCCAGGTGGCCCTGCGCACGGCAGACCTGACCCGCGAGATCGCCGAGCGGCGCCATGCAGAGGAGGAGTTGCGTCTCAACCAGCAGCAATTGCTGCAGGCCGACAAGATGGCCGCTCTGGGGGTGCTGGTATCGGGTGTGGCCCACGAGATCAACAACCCCACCGGCCTGATCCTGCTGGAGGTGCCGACTCTCAAGCGCTTTCATACGGACGCTGTCAAGGTTCTGGAGCGCTATTATCAGGAGAATGGCGACTTCAGCTGCGGGGGACTGCCTTACTCGCGCATGCGGGAAGAGATTCCGCGCAGCCTGGAAAAGCTTCAGGATGCCGGCAAGCGCATCAAGCGCATCGTGGACGATTTGAAGGACTTTGCCCGGCAGGGTGATAGTGCCTGCAACGAGATCGTGGACCTGAACGACGTGGCCCAAGCGGCCGTGCGCCTGGTGGAGCCGACCATCCGCAAGGCGACGGTCCATTTCAGCGCCGGGTACGGCACGTCGCTCCCCACTTTTCGGGGTAATGTTCAACGCATCGAACAGGTGCTGGTCAATCTGATCCTGAACGCCTGCCAGGCCTTGCCGGATACGGGCCGGGCCATCGAATTGTCCACCTGGCACGACCCTGAACGCGGGCTGGTTCTGTTCCGTCTGCGGGACGAGGGGAGCGGCATCTCGCCGGAAAACCTGGTGCGCCTGACCGATCCGTTTTTCACCACCAAGCGCGACATGGGCGGCACCGGCCTGGGACTGTCGGTCTCGGCCGGAATTGTCAAGGAGCATGGCGGCACACTGGAATTTGATTCGCCCCCTGGCGGCGGGACTACCGTGACCCTGGCGCTGCCAGTTTACGAAGAGCAAAATCTTACCACCTCTAGCCCTTTAGGCCCGTAGTTTGGGTCCTCCTAAAACAGGAGGAGGACTTTAATCGCTCCCCTCCTTGATAAGGAGGGGCCGGGGGTGGTTACAATGGAGATACCATCATGACGGATGCTTCCTATCCCGATTTCAGCATTCTTCTGGTCGATGACGAGCCGGCCTGGCTCGGTTCCCTGGCCCTGACCCTGGAGTCCTGCGCCGGTATCAGCAATATCACGACCTGCAGCGACAGCCGCCAGGTTATGACGATCCTCGACGCCGGTCAGGTCGGGCTGGTCCTGCTGGACCTGACCATGCCGCACCTGTCGGGCGAGAAACTGCTGGTGCAGATCGCCGAACATCATCCTGAGATCTTCGTGATCGTGGTCAGCGGTCTGAATCAGCTGGAAACGGCCGTGCGCTGTATGAAACTGGGGGCCTTCGACTACTGCGTCAAGACCGATGAAGAAGACCGGATCGTGGGAGGGGTACTCAGGGCGGTCAGGATGGTGGAGATGAGGCGGGAGTACCAGGAGATGTCGGATCGCATGGTTTCCCGTGAGTTGCGCCATCCCGAGGCTTTCTCCTCAATCGTCACCAGCGACCGGTCGCTGCTGGCGATCTTTTCCTATGTGGAGGCGGTGGCCAAAAGTCCCCAGCCGCTGCTGATAACCGGTGAGAGCGGGGTCGGCAAGGAGCAGATTGCCAGGGCCGCCCACACCTTGAGCGGCTGCCGGGGAAAGCTGGTGACGGTCAACGTGGCTGGTCTGGACGATACGGTCTTCAGCGATACCCTTTTCGGCCATGTGCGGGGGGCCTTCACCGGCGCCGAGCAGGTCCGGCGCGGCATGGTGGAGGAGGCAGGTGACGGCACCCTATTTCTGGACGAGATCGGCGATCTCAGCATCCCGTCCCAGGTCAAACTGCTGCGGCTGCTGCAGGAGGGGGAATATTTCCCATTGGGCAGCGACCTGCCCAAGCGGCTCAAGGCCAGGATCATAGTAGCCACCCACCAGAACCTGCTGGAGAAAGAGAGGAGCGGGGCATTCCGGCGCGACCTGTATTACCGCTTGCGTACCCATCAGGTACATCTGCCGCCCTTGCGGGAACGGCCGGGTGATCTTCCCCTGCTGCTGGATCATTTCCTGGATGAGGCGGCCCGCACCCTGGGCAAGAAGAAGCCTACTCCGCCCAAGGGGCTGGCCCAATTTCTGGCTACCTACAGCTTCCCAGGCAATGTCCGCGAACTAAAGGCCATGGTCTACGATGCCGTCAGCGTACACCGCGACCGGATGCTCTCCATGGATAGCTTTGTCAAGGCAGTGGAACGCTCCCGGCAGGAGGCGGGGCCGAGCATAACTGCGCCCACCAAACAGAACCCTTTTGCCGGGTTCGATGAACTGCCCACCTTCAGCGAAGCTGCCGCCTTTCTGGTGTTGGAGGCCATGGAGCGGGCCGGCGGCAATCAGACCCTGGCGGCGCGGCTGTTGGGTATCTCGCAGCCGGCGCTTTCCAAGCGCTTGAAGATGTTGAAGTAGTGACGGATGCCAGAGGCTTGCTGAAGTTCATTGCAGGGGTCGGACTTTCGCTTTTACTTAAACAACAGCTTCTTTCACCTTTTTTACTCTTTTAGTGGCTGCACGAACCTTTGTCACCGGCACGCTGGCGGCAGGCGACACATATAAGGCCGGATCG
>MHXL01000108.1:11012-17032 GCA_001824455.1 Desulfuromonadaceae bacterium GWB2_53_15 | reverse complement strand
CTCGTTTGATAATCATGTTTTCTCCTCATCTGACTGCGTTTACAATCTAAAACCTCAGAGAACCACACCCGTTCAAAAATAAGTTTTTGAAATGATTGAAGGGGAATACCCCTCTGGCAGAGATCAACTCTTTTATACGATACGCTGTTATCGGATTAATCGATAGTTATATTAATCCGGGCAGTCCTAAACAGTTACGCTAAGATCGCCTGTCTTGGCCGGTAAGGGTGCAGGCGGTTGCCCTTCTCGCTTTTTTTGATAAGCTTGATTGTAACTGCTCAGGCGTTGAGGCTGAAGGCTGAAGGTTATTCCTGAAATAATTGCGCTACGTCGTAACACGGTTCAAATATTCTGAGTTTGTGTGATTGTGCAGGTTTTTTCCTTACAGCCTTCAGCTTTACAGCCTTCAGCTTTACAGCCTTCAGCCTTACAGCCTTCAGCCTTCAGCCTTCAGTCTTACAGCCTTACAGCCTTACAGCCTTCAGCCTATCAACCTGAGTAGTTACATTACTCTGACGCAAAGAGGCATGATGAAACTGGTTGACCGAATCCTCAAAATTATTGACCTTCAGCGGATGTTCATCGATCCCTTCGCCACCTTCGAAGACCCGATCCGCTACGAGGTATTCAGCGCAGAGCGCCTGGTGAAGCACGGGGTATCCCTCGCGGCCAGACAGAAGATTATGAAAGACCCTCGCAGGGGGCGCACGCTAACGCACCGCATTCACGAAAACGGTCGGGTTCTCCTGGCGTCGTACCACACCGTCGCCGAATCGGTCCGGGAACAACGGGCAATCACGCCGGCAGCCGAATGGCTTCTTGACAACTTTCACCTGGTTGACGAGCAGTTGCGGGATATACGGGATCACCTCCCTGCCAGGTATTACCGGGAACTTCCAAAACTCGCCGGCGGTCCGCTCAAGGATTACCCCCGCGTCTACGAACTCGCCTGGTCCTTTGTCGCCCATACGGACAGCCGCTTCGACCCTGAGCTGCTGATTCGTTTCCTTCGCGCTTACCAGCGTATCCAGCCGCTTACCATCGGCGAGCTGTGGGCCGTTCCCATTACCCTCCGCATCGTGCTCATCGAGAACCTCCGCCGCATTGCGGTCCGCATCGTCGGGTCGGAAAGATCGCGCCGTGAAGCGGACCGGATCGCCGACGACCTGCTGGGTATCAGTGGCCGCTCGCTGCAGGCTGCCGGTGATTCCATGCAGGGTATGGGGGAAAGCCCGCTCCCCATGGCCTTCGCTGTGCAACTGGTACAGCGGCTGCGCAACCAGGGAGCCGATGTTGCGCTCGCCGTGCAGTGGCTCGCGGAAAGGCTGGCGGCTCAGGGGACGACTCCGGACGACGTCGTCCTTCTGGAACACAGCCTCCAGTCGGCTGCCAATGTGACGGTACGAAACATCATCACGAGTATGCGGCTTATATCAGCCTATTCCTGGAATGTCTTCTTCGAAGAAGTCAGCTTGGTGGACGAAGTTTTACGCGCCGATTCGCTCTTTGCAGAGATGGATTTCGTCACCCGCGATCGTTACCGGCAAGGGCTCGAAGAGTTGGCAAAGGGAGCGCGCCGCCAGGAATTGGAAATTGCCCGCCTTGTCATCGGCAAGGCTGAGAAAGCTCGAATAAATGCCGGTGAGAGCGACGAAGCGGCTGACTGGCGACTCATGGATCCCGGCTATTACCTGATCTCCAAGGGCCGGCCGGCCTTCGAGGCAGAGATCGGCTTTCGCCCATCGCTGCGCCGGAGAGTACTGCGCAGGTACATTGCCCATGCAACACCGGCCTATCTAGGCAGCGTCGTGCTTGCGACCCTTCTCCTGGCGGTCTTTCCCATGCTGGCAACCATTGGGGCGGGGGTGCCGCCGGCGTGGCTCTGCCTGTTCGGCATACTGGCGCTTTTCCCCGCCTCCGACATAGCGGTCATGCTGCTAAACCGGTTCCTGACGGCGCAGATCGGACCGCGCCATCTTCCCCGGCTCGAACTTGCCGGGGGAATCCCCTCCGCGTTGCGGACCTTCGTGGCCGTGCCAACCCTTCTCATCAACGAAGCCGAGACGGAAGAGCAGATCGAACTCATCGAGGTGCACTACCTGGCGAATCCGGACGGTGACGTCCGCTTTGCCCTCTTGACCGACTGGCCCGACGCGGACGCAGAAATCCTCCCTGGCGACACAGAGCTTCTCCGCTTCGCAGCCCTGCGAATCGAACAGCTCAATGCGCTCCACGGACCTGCGCCAGACGGAGAAAAACGGTTTTTCCTCTTTCACCGGAAACGCATCTGGAACGAACGCGAAGGAAAATGGATGGGATGGGAGCGGAAACGGGGAAAGCTTCATGAATTCAACCGATTGCTACGGGAAGCAGGGGATACCAGCTTCATTCCCGTCAACGGCTCCCCCCCGGCGGTCCCGGCCAATGTTCGCTACGTCATCACCCTCGACGCGGACACCAAGCTGCCGATCAGAACGGTGAGTGAACTCGTCGGCTCCATGGCCCACCCGCTGAATCTCCCCCGCTTCGACGAGCGTACGGGACGCGTGGTCGAAGGTTACGGGGTACTCCAACCCCGCATCATTCCCTCGTTTCCCGCCCGTCGTGACCGTTCCATCTATCATCTTCTCTTCGCCGGACCATGTGGCATAGACCCTTACGCATTCGCAGCTTCGGATGTGTATCAGGATCTCTTCGGGGAAGGGGCGTACACCGGCAAGGGGATCTACGACGTGGGCGTCTTCGAGGCCTCCCTGGCGGGGCGCGTGCCGGAAAACTCCGTCCTGAGCCATGACCTGTTCGAGGGGTCCTTTGCCCGCTGCGGCCTGGCAAGCGACATCACATTGTTCGAGGAGTTTCCCTCCCACGCGGAGGTAGCCGCTTCCCGCCATCACCGCTGGACAAGGGGGGACTGGCAGCTGCTCCCCTGGATTTTCGGTAAACGGGGCAAGAGTCTCTCCATTATCGGGCGCTGGAAGATGGTTGACAACCTGCGGCGCTCCTTCTCTGCGCCGGGGATGCTGATGCTCCTCCTTGCGTCCTGGCTCGTCCCCGCTGCTCCGCGCTGGACCTGGGCACTGCTTGTCCTTGCGGATCTCGCCTTCCCGGCATTTCTCTCGTTCATCACCGGTCTGCTGCCGCGCCGCCGCGGCATTTCCCAGAGAAACCACCTGCGTGCGGTGCTCAGCGACCTTCTTCTGGGCGCCGGACACACGATCGTCTCCCTGACGCTCCTCGCCCATCAGGCATGGCTGATGCTGGATGCCGTCTGCCGCACCCTCGTGCGCATCTTCATCACCCGCCGCCATCTCCTCCAATGGGTGACCGCCGCACATGCGAAAAAAAACTACTTCCACTCATACCGTTTTTTTTTCCGGCGGATGCTCGGCGCAGAAATTATAGCCTTCGTTTCTTTCCTCCTGATCGCCCTCCTCGCCCCCGGCGCGCTTCCCTTGGCATCTCCGTTCATCTTACTCTGGCTCGCATCTCCCTTCATAGCCCGGCAGATCAGCATGCCCCCAGCGACCAGGCCGACCGAGGTCCTGCCTGAGGAAGACGTGAAGCTCCTCCGCCTGACCGCCCGCCGGACCTGGCGATTCTTCACCACCTTCGTGACCGCCGCGGATCACTGGCTCCCCCCCGACAATTTTCAGGAAGAGCCGCATCCGGTCATCGCCCACCGCAGCTCGCCTACCAATTTCGGCCTGTATCTCCTTTCGGTAGTCGCCGCCCGTGATTTCGGCTGGATCGGCCTGTCCGCAACAGCGGACCGGCTGGAAGACAGCCTGGAGACGCTGGAGAGACTTTCCCGTTTCCGGGGGCATTTTTATAACTGGTACGAAACCCGGGAACTGCGAACGCTCGAACCGAAGTACATCTCGTCGGTCGACAGCGGCAATCTTGCCGGCCACCTCCTCGCACTCTCCCAGGCGTGCAAGGAGATGATAGAGCTCCCCATATTATCCCCCGCCGCACAACTCGGCATCTACGATACCGTGCTTCTGCTTCACCTTGCCCTGCATGGGCAGGGAAAAAACAGGATTACGCAGGACCTGCTCGAAATTATAAAGGAGTTAAAATCCCGCATTGCCGAGGCGCCGCCGGTCGATTTCGCCGCCGATGCTTCCTTCTGGGACTCGCTGGAGGCCAGAGCGGAGGCTGTTGTCGCCGGAGCCCGGTCACTCACGGAAGGGGTAGAAGATGGAAAATGGAACGAGGCGTCTGCCTGGGCGGAGCTTCTCCTGGACGACATCAGAAGCCATCGAAGCGACATCGATCTTCTTCTCCCTTGGGCGCGGCTGCTGGGAAAATGGATAGCGGCCAGGGAGGAAACCGTCGGAGAAGAACAGGATCTCTGGAACGACTTCCATGACCTCCTCGCGCCCGGCATCCCCCTGATGCGCATGCCCGCCCTCTGTGAAGACGCCGTCGAGAAACTCCTGCGGCTCCAGGCGGTTAGCTGTGACAAAGAGCGGCACGCGCGTCTCGACACCCTGGTCATGGCTTTCGAACAGTCGCGGGAGATGTGCGGCACGCTTGTGGAAAGGCTCGACGGGATCGCCGGGAGGGCGCGGCGACTCTTCGATGATATGGATTTCAGCTTCCTCTTCGAGCCTGGATGCCGACTCTTTTCCATCGGCTACCGTGCCGATGACGGCCGCCTCGACCCGAGCGTCTATGATCTCCTTGCCTCGGAAGCGCGTCTCACGAGCTTCATAGCCGTTGCCAAGGGGGAAGCCCCCCCTTCCCACTGGTTCCGGCTAAGTCGGGTGCTGGTTCCCGTGGAGAAGGGCGCGGCCCTGGTCTCGTGGTCCGGCTCCATGTTCGAGTACCTGATGCCTTCCCTGATCATGTTCACACCACGCGGAAGCCTGCTGGACCGGACCTGCCGGTTAGCCATCGCGCGCCAGATCAGCTACGGGGAAGAGAACGGCGTGCCGTGGGGGATATCCGAATCGGCCTACAACACCCGCGACCTCTCCTTTGCCTACCAGTATACGGCCTTCGGCATCCCCGGCCTGGGGCTTAAGCGCGGCCTCGGTCAGGACCTCGTGATCGCCCCCTACGCCACGGTGCTGGCGGCAATGTATGCCCCTGCCGCAGCGGCACACAACCTCAGACGGCTCGATAAAGCAGGGGGGCGTGGTCCTTACAGTTTCTATGAAGCCCTGGATTTTACCCGAGTCAGGCTCCCCGAAGGGACCAGGGCCGCCATTATCAGGGCGTACATGGCGCACCACCAGGGGATGTCGCTGGTGGCACTGGACAACGTCATCCACGACGGTATCATGCGGCACCGCTTCCACCGTGAGCCGATCATCCATGCAGCGGAGCTCCTCCTCCAGGAACGGATGCCCCGCGATGTTGGCGTTGCCCGCCCGCTCGCCGACCAGGTCCAGACCGCCAGGGTCTGGGAGGCGGTCCAGCCGGTTCTGCGCCGATTCCACACGCCATACCACCGCCTCCCTTCGACCCACCTCCTCTCCAATGGACGGTATGCCGTCATGGTCACCGCTGCCGGCTCGGGCTACAGCCGCTGGCGAGACATCGCCGTCACGCGTTGGCGCGAGGACGTGACCCGGGACGCCTGGGGAAGCTATATTTTCCTGCGCGACACGGAAAGCGGAGCGGTGTGGTCCGCTACCTACCAGCCGACCGGTTCGGAGCCGAAGCGGTACGAGGTGACCTTCGCCGAGGACAGGGCGCGTATCATCAGGCACGACGGAACCCTGACCACCACCCTGGAAATCATCCTGTCGCCGGAGGACGATGCCGAGCTCCGCCGCCTTTCCATCACCAACAAAGGCACGCTTCCCAGAGTGATCGAGGTCACGTCCTACGCAGAGATCGTCCTCGCCCCCCAGAACGCCGACATTGCCCATCCAGCCTTCTCCAACCTTTTCGTCCGGACGGAATATCATCACGATGTCGCGGGACTTCTGGCCGACCGCCGCCCCCGCTCCGCGGATGATCCCCCCGTCTGGGCGGCCCATGTGGTCGCCATGGAGGGGGGAAGTATC
>MHXL01000108.1:7358-10953 GCA_001824455.1 Desulfuromonadaceae bacterium GWB2_53_15 | reverse complement strand
CAGGCCGGTTTCCATCATGGACGGGCGACCCCTGTCCAACACGGTCGGTCCCGTCCTCGACCCGATCTTCAGCCTCCGCGCCAAGGTGCGGATCGCCCCCGGAACGACAACCCACATCACCTTCTCGACCATGGTCGCTGTGTCCCGTGAGGCTATCCTTCTCTTGGCCGACAAGTACCATGACCCGGCCTCCTTCGAGCGGACTTCCACCCACGTCTGGACCCATTCCCAGATTCAGCTCCACTACCTGGGGATCGAGCGGGGCGAGGCCCACCTCTTCCAGCATCTGGCCAACCGCCTCCTCTATTCGGACCCCGCCATGCGCCCCCGCGACGAGTTCCTGAAGCTCAACGTCCTGAATGTTACGGATCTCTGGAAATACGGAATATCGGGGGATTATCCCATTGTCCTCGTGCGCATCGATGATGTCGACGACCGCGGGATCGTCCGTCAGTTGCTGCGTGCCCATGAGTACTGGCGGTTAAAGCTCCTGGCAGTGGATCTGGTCATCCTGAACGAAAAAGAGGCCTCCTACATTCAGGAGTTGCAGGTCTCACTGGAAGGAATGGTGAGCACGAGCCTTGCAGGAGGCCGTGCGCTGCAGGAAAGCCGCGGCAGGATCTTCGTCCTGCGCAACGATCTCTTGACCAGCGACGAACGCCTCCTCCTGCAGACCGCTGCTCGCGCCGTGCTAGCCGCCCGGGACGGGAGCCTGACCGAACAGGTTATGCGCATGCGTCGTCAGGAGCAGCGGACGGTCCACCCGCCGCGCCGCCAGTTTCCCCGGCACCCTGCTGATGCGGTCTCTCTCGAAGCGCCTCCACTGGAGTTCTTCAATGGCCTCGGCGGTTTTACGGAAGAGGGGCGAGAATACGTCATCGTTCTCGGCAAGGGGCAGCAGACGCCGGCCCCCTGGATCAACGTCATCGCCAACGAAAGCTTCGGTTTCCAGGTTTCCGAGTCGGGCGCAGGCTACACCTGGTCCCTGAACAGCCGCGAAAACCAGCTCACCCCCTGGTCCAACGATCCTGTGTCCGATACCTCCGGCGAGGCCTTTTATATCCGCGACCGCGAAAGCGGCGCTATCTGGAGTCCGACCGCCCTGCCGATACGGGTTGAAAACGCTACCTACATCGCGCGGCACGGCCAGGGATACAGCCGTTTCGAACACCTCTCCCACGGCGTTTGGAGCGAACTGACGCAGTTCGTCAGTCTGACCGACCCGGTCAAGATATCCCTCCTTGCCCTGGAGAATCGTTCAGCAGAGCAGCGCAGACTTTCCGTAACCGCCTACCTTGAATGGGTCCTGGGCTTCACGCGTACGGTCTCCGTACCCTACATCGTCACCGAAATGGATGACGAGACCGGTGCCATGTTCGCCAGAAACCCTTGGCACGCCGAGTTCGGCGACAGAATTGCTTTCGCGGATCTCGGCGGGCGTCAGACGTCATGGACCGCTGACCGGATCGAACTCGTCGGACGCAACGGCGTCCTGGAACAGCCGGCGGGACTCATCAAGGACACAGCCCTGAGCGGCAGGACCGGGGCCGGTCTCGACCCGTGCAGCGCGCTCCAGGGCAACGTCGATCTTGCCCCGGGCGAACGGGTCGAACTGGTTCTCTTCTTGGGACAGGCGCAAAACAGGGATAGCGCCCGCGAGTTGATCAAGCGCCGGCGCTCGGTCGATCCCCGGCAAGAGTTGGCGGCAGTCCGTGAAAACTGGGAGCATACACTCGGCAAGATCCAGGTCAAGACCCCCGACAGGTCCATGGATATCATGCTGAACCGCTGGTTCCTCTACCAGACCCTTGTCTGCCGCTTTTGGGCGCGGTCGGCGTTCTACCAGGCGGGCGGGGCATACGGATTCCGCGACCAGCTCCAGGACTGCATGGCTCTCGTCGTGACCGACCCCGCCCTGGTCCGCGCGCATATCATCAGGGCGTCGGGGCGCCAGTTCCGGGAAGGAGATGTTCAGCACTGGTGGCACCCCCCAACGGGACGAGGGGTTCGCACCCATTTTTCCGACGACCTCCTCTGGCTTCCTTATACTGTTTCCAATTATCTTGAGGTGACCGGAGATGCGAGTGTCCTCGACGAAAAATCATTCTTCCTGGAAGGGGAAACGATCCCCCCTGAACGCGAAGACGTCTATTTCGAGCCTCGCGTCTCGGAGGAAACGGCAACGGTCTACGAGCACTGCGCGCGAGCCCTTGACCTGCGCCTGGCAACGGGGGAGCACGGCCTGCCGCTCATGGGAACAGGGGACTGGAACGATGGCATGAATCGCGTCGGTCACGAAGGGCGCGGCGAAAGTGTTTGGCTGGCCTGGTTCCTCCACGCCGCTCTCTCTCTATTCGTCCCGGTGGCAACCGGGCGGGGAGACCTGAAACGGGCGGAGCAATGGCATGCGCACACAGCCCGTTTAAAAGTGGCCCTGGAAAAAGAAGCGTGGGACGGCGCCTGGTACCGGCGCGCCTACTATGACGACGGCACGCCGCTCGGTTCGGCGTCCGGAACCGAATGCCGGATCGACTCCATAGCCCAGAACTGGGGGGTCATCTCCGGAGCGGCGGACCCTGGGCGGGCAAGACGGGCGATGCAGTCGGTCGAAGAATACCTGGTCAGGCCGGGGGACGAACTTGTCCTGCTGTTCACGCCCCCGTTCGACAAAACGCTGCAAGATCCCGGCTACATCAAGGGATATCTTCCCGGCACCCGTGAAAACGGCGGCCAGTATACCCACGCCGCCGCCTGGTCCGTGATCGCCTTTGCCATGCTCGGCAACGGGGACAAGGCCCATGAACTTTTTAGCATGATCAACCCGGTGACCCACGCCGCCAACCGCACCGGCATGCATCGCTTCAAGGTGGAGCCGTACGTGGCGGTGGCGGATGTTTACTCGGAACCACCCCATATAGGAAGGGGGGGCTGGAGTTGGTATACCGGCTCATCAGGCTGGCTATACCGGGCAGGGATAGAATGGATCCTGGGGCTTTCCGTGCATGGGGAGACTTTGCGCGTCGACCCGTGCATCCCCTGCGCCTGGCAGGGTTTTGTCGTCACCTATCGGCATGGGACGGCGCGCTATGGGATAATAGTTGAAAACCCGAACGGAGTAATGAGGGGGATTGTCAGGCTCGAACTGGACGGAGAACCGTTGCCCGCAGCGGATAAAACCATACCATTGAAGGATGACGGGAGAGAGCATGTGGTGAATGTTGAAATGGGATAACATCAATAAGAAGAAAGCGCTTGGGGACATGATTCATCCTGAAACCGGCCTTTATCCGCGAAGGGCAAAGATGGCTGATATAATTAATCGAGAAACCGGCTTGTGCACAAGGCCGAATAATGGAAGCTGAAGCGGATTTGGTTTCTTGTTTACGGATATTCGGAAGAAACGGAGGCTGCCTCATGCATAATCGATCCAAGTCATGGCAGTCCGATCTGGGGGCCGCGCTTATCAGTGATGCCGGAGTCAGCTTCAGGGTGTGGGCGCCCAAATCGCAGCGCGTGTCCGTAAAGATTTTAGATTCAACTAGGCAACATACGGAACCCCTTGAAGAAAAGGAGCAAGGCTACTTCGCGGGAACCG
>MHXL01000108.1:4496-7332 GCA_001824455.1 Desulfuromonadaceae bacterium GWB2_53_15 | reverse complement strand
TATCTGTACCTGCTGGACAACGGCAGCGAACGCCCCGATCCGGCCTCGCGCTTCCAGCCGGAAGGGGTGCATGGACCGTCCCAGGTGGTCGCTCCCGATCGCTATGGCTGGCAGGATAACGGTTGGACAGGCATACCGCTTGATGATTACATCATCTACGAACTGCATGTGGGGACCTTTACCCCGCAGGGCACCTTTGACGGAGTGATCACCCGCCTCGATTACCTGTGCGAACTCGGCATAACTGCCGTGGAGCTGATGCCGGTGGCCCAGTTTCCCGGAGAGCGCAACTGGGGCTATGACGGCACCTATCCCTTTGCTCCCCAGAACAGTTATGGCGGCCCGGACGGTCTGAAACGGCTGGTCGATGCCTGCCACTGCCGGGGGCTGGCCGTGATCCTGGACGTGGTTTACAACCACCTGGGGCCGGAAGGCAACTATCTGCATGGCTTCGGCCCGTACTTTACCGACCGCTACCGTACCCCTTGGGGGGATGCGGTCAATTTCGACGGACCCGACAGCGGCCCGGTCCGCCACTACATCATCTCCAATGCCCTGTACTGGATCACCGAATACCATATGGATGCCCTGCGACTGGACGCCATCCACGGCATCTACGATTTCAGCACCCAGCACATACTTCAGGAACTGGCCGGGGCTATACACCGACAAGGTGCCGCACTCGGACGCCGGGTATATGTTTTTGCCGAAAGCAACCTGAACGACGTGCGGGTGATCAAGCCACCCGAGACGGGCGGCTACGGCCTGGATGCCCAATGGAACGACGATTTCCACCATGCCCTGCGGACTCTCCTGACTGGTGAGCAGTCCGGATACTACGTTGATTTCGGCCGGTTTTCCGATCTGGTCAAGGGCTTTCGGGAGGGATTCGTCCTTTCCGGTTGCTATTCTTCCTACCGAAGGCGGCGGCATGGCAACTCCTCGGCAGGGGTTCCCCCCGGCCGGCTGGTGGTATTCTCCCAGAACCACGACCAGGTGGGCAACCGGATGCGCGGAGAGCGGCTCAGCGCGCATCTTTCAACGCAGCAGCTCAAGCTGGCTGCCGCAACGGTGCTGCTCTCCCCTTACCTGCCGCTGCTCTTCATGGGGGAGGAATATGCGGAATCGTCGCCCTTTCCCTATTTCGTCAGCCATGGCGATGTGGATCTGGTGGAGGCAGTCAGAAGGGGACGTCTGGAGGAGTTTGCCGCCATTGGTTGTCAAGGGGTTCCCCCTGATCCCCAGTCCGGGACAACATTCCTTTCGGCTAAACTGGACCAGGAACAGCGCCATTGGGGCGCGCAGCACACCATCTTCGACTTTTATTGCGAGTTGATCCGCTTGCGCAAGGAATGCGCCCCGCTTGCCAGGCTCTACAGGGAGGATATGCAGGTGATTGCCAGCGAGGAAGAGCGGGTATTGGCTATCGTCAGAAGCGCTGATGATGATCAGGTGTTCTGCCTGTTCAACTACAGCGACCAAAACCGCGTAATCCTCCCGCCACTGGCAAGCGACACCCTGCGAGTCCTGCTCGATTCTGCGGGTAACTTCCCGCCGGGCACTCGCCTGCCGGTGTATTCCACCCGCCCGAAAACATTCCCGACGCTTGCCCCTTTCAGCGTCATCGTCTATCGAAAGGAATAATCCTAGAAAAAGCATTTACCACGGAGACACAGAGACACTGAGATAATTATAACAGAGAGTTAGACATATTATTAGGGCTTTTCACTTTCACTTTTAAGTTTTTAGCTTATTTCAAATAAAACGCTGTGCTTTCCTCTGTGTCTCCGTGCCTCCGTGGTTCAACTGCCGTTTTTCAGGATAATTGCTTCGATGCACCGACTGTGCTGGTAATAGCAAAAGGAGTCTTATGAACGGCAAGGGATTCAGGATACCGGCATCAACCTACCGTCTTCAGTTCAATGCTCATTTCCGCTTCAGCGATGCCAGGGAGATTATTCCCTATCTACAGCGCCTGGGCATCAGCGACATCTATGCATCACCCTATTTCAAGGCGCGGGAGGGAAGCCTGCACGGCTACGACATACTGGACCATAACAGCCTGAATCCGGAGATCGGCTCGGAGGATGAATATGAGGAGCTGGTCGATGAGTTGAAGCAATCCGGCATGGGACAGATTCTGGATATCGTTCCGAACCATATGTGTATCGAGGGACAAGGGAATGCACTCTGGATGGATGTGTTGGAAAACGGGCACTGCTCCACCTATGCGAGGTTTTTCGATATCGACTGGCACCCGGTCAAGCAAGAGCTGGAAAACAAGATCCTGATCCCGATCCTGGGCGACCAGTACGGTACGGTACTAGAAAACGGGGAACTGCGCCTCTCCTTTGAAGAGGGCTCTTTCTACGTCTATTATTATAACCACAAACTACCGATCATACCGAAGACCTACAGCCACATCCTGACCCACGGAATCGAAGGCCTGGAGCAGGAGCTTTCCGTGGATGCGCCTCAATTTCAGGAGCTTAACAGCATCATAACGGCACTCAGGCATCTTCCTCCCACCACAGCGCAAAATCCCGAGCGGATCTCGGAGCGCTACCGGGAAAAGGAGGTCGTCAAGCGGCGCCTGTGGAACCTTTATCAAAACAGCAGCGCCGTCAGGGAGTTCTGTGACCGCAATGTGGCCATCTTCAACGGGATAAAGGGCGACCCGCGCAGCTTCGATCTGCTGGATACACTTCTGCGGGAGCAGGTCTATCGCATTTCCCATTGGCGCGTTGCTACCGAGGAAATAAACTATCGCAGATTCTTCGATATCAATTCCCTGGGCGCCATCCGGGTGGAGGATCCGGCCGTCTTCGAAAAAACA